>JAAZDI010000244.1 GCA_012512295.1 Syntrophomonadaceae bacterium | reverse complement strand
GCATCGAGTGTTACTTCGGCGGCCTGGTTTAAACTAATCCGACCAATCTTCTCCTCACTGACAAAGATTTTAACGTATGTATTTTGCAAATCCGTGATTTCAAAAACTGGAGTACCGGCATTCACCATTTCCCCATTTTCTAAATATTTGGCCGTGACATAGCCACTCAGCGGGCAAATAAGCTTTGTATTCTCCAGGCAGGCCTTCGCTTCGAGATCCGCTCCCTCCGCCTGCTGGCACTGTCCCAGGGCCATTTCATACTGGGCCTGGGCAACCCGGACCTTCATTCGGGCCGATTCGGCCTGGGCTAATCCGGCCTGGGCCTCCTGCAAAATTTTCTCAGCCAGAAGATAGGCATTTTGGGCATCATCAAGATTCTTTTGTGAACCAACTCCACTGGCATACAAGGCGGTGGTCCGTTCTAGCGTCAAGCGCGCGTCGTTTACTCCTACTTCTGCTTGCTCTACTTTAGCCCGAACCTGTTCAATCGAACTTTCTACCTGCTGAGTTGTTAAGGCCACGGATTCTCTTGCCTGCTCTACTTGAGCTTGGGCCGCTGTCCAGGCCCCCTGGGCTTGAGTCAATTTAGCTTCTAATTCCCGGCTCTCCAGGTTAGCCAGTAATTGACCTTCTTCCACCTTCGCCCCTTCATCTACCAACAAATTACCGATCCGCCCGGGTACCTTGAAAGACGCTTTCGCCGTGCGCGCCTCAATCGTCCCGGTAAAAGTTAAACTCTCGCGCTCAAGGCTTAAAGCCGACTGCTGACGAGACAAATAGCCACCAAAAAGATAAACGGAAACGGCCACAATCCCGATAAAAAATATCCCTATTCCTAATTTAGCGGCTTTTATTCTGGCAAAAATTTGGTCGGTATTACCCACGACTTCCCTCTTCCCTTCTCAAACCATAAAATATCATTTCAGAGAGATCCTTCAATAAATAGTCCACGGGTAATTCATTGAACTTATTGAGATATTTCAGGGTCGAGACAGACACAGCCCCAAAAATCATCGAAGATGTTAATTCTAAACACAGCGGTTTAAAAAGTTTAAATTGCTGCCCCTCATTCAAAATTTGGGTAATCAATTCCATGTAATCTTCCACAATCGTGGTTAACTCATTACGACTGATCACATTCCCGTACAATTCCCGCAAAAAAATATACGTCAAGTGAACATACTCCTGGAAAAACGCTACTTGTACCTGGATTAACTTGCCTAATTTGTCTGCCGCATTATCGGTAAGTGCTAATTCTTGACTGGCTTGTTGTTTCAGGATTTCAAATCCTTCTTTAATCAGGGCTAAATACAATTCCTTTTTGTTTTTATAGTGGTAATAAAGAGTTCCCTTGGCGATTCCCAAATTCTCCGCAATATCCTCCATGGTGGTTTCGTGATAGCCTTTTTCGGAAAAAATGGTTATCGTTTTGAGATAGGCGTCTTTTTTATCTCTCCCAAGGGTAAAGTATTTACCAATAACTACTATCAACACCTCCCCCTTATCCCGCAAAAGCTTGTTCGATAATCCATAAACTTGCGCTATGCCTTGTTGTCAGCCTTCCTTCGGCTTATCTAAGATTAAACAACCATCCCAGCCAGGCACAACCACTAAGGAAAATCGGGCTACGGTTTGTCTAAAACCTGTTTTCTGTGACTAACCAGGCTGTTATTTAGACTGACCAGTCAGTATAAATATACACTAATTAGTTTAAAATTGCCAGAATTTATTTACCCAATCTATAGCAGAACAGGTAATCAACCTTTCTATAAGTACAGCAAAGATCAGTCCTTATTCAAAAATTGTTTAGCTAAATTATGTAAATCTGCAAGCAAAATATAATCACTATTAATCACTATAAAGGACAAGTTGCAAAAGCTTTTTGGCTTTTTATACAAATCCTGAATGTCCCACGTTACCGGTGTTCACAAATAGAAATGCTTTCCGGTATAAGTGCCTCAAATAATAAAGGCCATAAAAAAGCGGCCTCCAGGAACCGACCATTCAATAATCAGTTCCTGGAGGCACCGATGCCAGGTATCTAACGGAGCCGGAACAATTATTCTTCAGTTCGGGAAGCCGCTTCGTCATCTGGCCGGGGGTTTTTCATGTTTGGCAAACGCCCAGCCCGTTGGGCTGCCTCACGCAGCAAAAACTCAATCTGGGCATTAACACTGCGAAACTCATCAGCGGCCCAACGTTCCAGTACTTCATACAGTTTAGGATTAACCCTGAGCAGGAAACTCTTCTTGTGACTCATGACAGCCCTTCACCATTAATACAAACTGCCGGTATTAATTACCGGTTGCGCCGCTCGATCTGAGACTATCGCCACCATCAGATTATTGATCATGGCCACCTTACGTTCCTCATCTAATTCGACAATCCCTTCCTGCTGCAATTGAGCAATGGCCATTTGTGCCATACCTACTGCTCCTTCAACAATAATCTGTCGGGCTGCGAGAATTGCTGAAGCCTGCTGCCGTTGGAGCATGGCGCTGGCAATCTCAGTGGCATAGGCGAGGTGAGTTAAACGTGCTTCAATTACCTCGACCCCGGCCACTGCTAGACGGCTCTGGAGTTCGCGAGCTAACTCAGCAGCCACTTCTTCCGCATTTCCCCGCAGCGAATAACCGGCTGTATCAAAGTTGTCGTAAGGGTACTTGGTCGCGACCTGGCGCAAAGCGGTCTCACTTTGTATTTCCACAAACTTTTCGTAGTCATCAACATCAAATAATGCCTTAGCTGAATCAATTACGCGAAAAACAACCACCGCGGCAATCTCGATCGGATTTCCGGCAACGTCATTTACTTTCAGCATCTTGCTATTGAAATTTCGCACCCGCAAGGATACTTTTTTATGAACGGTAAAAGGTACCGTCAGCCAGACCCCACTTTCCCGGATGCTGCCAATATAACGACCAAAAAAGGTCACTGCCTTGGCTTGATTGGGCTGAACAATAACAAAGCCGCTGGATAATACGATGATGGGCACCAACAAAATAATTCCCGCGACAATTTCTTTTGTGCTGAAACAATAGATATCCAGCCCTAATAAAATCAAACCCAGAACAATCGATAAAAATCCATTTACCTTCCAAGCCTTTTGTTCGACCATGATTCAACCCCCCTTATATATTTTGAAGATATTAATATGATATCACTGTTGTCTAAAACTGTAAAAGTTAAATTAAGGATATCTTGGAAGTGAACTTTGTTATCCTCTGCCTTTGGCAGCATTGAGGCTTCAGATGGAGACTTTGTTCTATCTGAGGCTTTCAAAAAGGACTTCAATGAACTCGCCATCGGGACTGGTCGGAATACGATGAATTGGGTTTATTTTACCCCACAGCATATTGCAAAATGTTCCACGTGGAACATCTAGTGTAGATTGTGTAAATTAATTTAGATTGATTTTAAACCTAGATAAACATTATAAAAATAATAACCTTGTTGTAATTACGTAGGTCACGCCTAATTATAAAAATGCAATGTTCCACGTGGAACATTGCATTCGCAATTTGCTTCTCTCTATTTGATGCCCAGGACTTCTTGAATTCGATCTAAATCTTCTAGATCATAAAATTCAATTTCAATAATTCCTCGGCCTTCGCCTGACCATTTTAATTTAACCCGGGTGCCTAATTTATCCCGAAGCTTATCTTCAAAAAAAGTCATTTCTGGTGTTGTTTTGTCTGGCTCCACATTCCTCGATTGAGTAGCTTTTCGCTTGCGTAAATTTTCCTTGCCATCATGTCTCTGTGGCTCCGCTGCTTGAGGTATCAATTCAGGCGGCGGTTGTCGCACTAATTTCTCAGTTTCCCGGACAGTTAAGCCTTTTTCAACGATTTCATTACCGATCCGTTCACGTTCTTGGACATCACTTATACCTAATAAAACTTTGGCGTGACCAATGGTTAAAGCGCCTTGTTTAAGGCGTTCCTTTAATTGGTCAGATAGGCCAAGCAGCCGCATAGCATTAGCGATATACGACCTGCTTTTGCCCATTCGCTTAGCTAAGCTTTCCTGAGTAAACCCATATTCCTGAATTAACTGGCGGTAAGCTTCTGCTTCTTCCAATGGGTTTAATTCCTCACGCTGGAGGTTTTCGACCAAAGAAATTTCTCTGGCCTCTACTTCCTTCACTTCTTTAATGACCGCGGGAATCTTGTCTAAACCCAGCATCATACAGGCCCGCCAGCGCCGTTCACCAGCAATTAATTGATAACGCTCTTTATCCAGCGGTCTGACCACAATCGGTTGTACAATCCCATGTTCGCGAATTGAGGCGGCTAATTCTGATAGTTTTTCATCCTCAAAAAATTTCCGGGGTTGAAATGTACTGGCTTCAATATTCTTAATTGGCAGCTCTGTCACTAAATCCTCGCTTTTGCTTGCCCCGGGCAGTAAAGCCTCGAGACCTCTACCTAAAGCACGTTTAACCATTGCGAATCACTTCCCCTGCTAGTTCATTATACATTTCCGCCCCTCGGGATCGGCTATCATATAAGATAATCGGTTGTCCATAACTGGGAGCCTCACTCAATCGAACATTTCGAGGAATAACACTAGAAAATACCTTATCCTTAAAAAACTCCTTGACTTCTTCGACAACTTGAATACTGAGATTCGTCCGGGCATCAAACATAGTTAACAATACTCCCTCTAAATCCAGGTTGGGATTTAAATGCTTCCGGACTAATTGAACGGTGTGCATTAATTGGCCAAGTCCCTCTAAAGCGTAATACTCACATTGAATAGGGATTAGCAGTCGGTCTGAAGCAGCTAAAGCATTTAAGGTTAAGAGACCTAAAGATGGTGGACAATCAATTAAAATGTAGTCAAATTTGTCTTTGACTTTTTCTAAAGCGCGCTTCAGTTTACCTTCCCGGGCAATTAAGGAAACCAGTTCAATCTCTGCCCCGGCGAGTTGCAGGGTAGCCGGGACAATTTGCAGATGGTTAACGTTGGTGGAAAACATAACTTCCTCAAGGCCAACGCCGTTAATTAAAACATCATAAATACAGTGTTCAAGCGTCTTGCGATCAATCCCTAAACCGCTGGTAGCATTACCTTGGGGATCAATATCAATTATCAGCACCTTTTTCCCCGCTTGCGCCAAGCAAGCGCCTAGATTAACTGCAGTCGTTGTCTTCCCAACGCCTCCCTTTTGGTTGGCAATAGCGATTACCCGCCCCATAACTTATTCCTCACCTTCCTGACCAAACCATAACTTTGCATCCTTCATTCGACATCTATCTTGCCCAACATCCGCAGCAAATGTTTCAAGCTTGCCACAGCCACTGTATATGTATATCTAAAAAATATTAAAAGACCGGTACCTACCTGCCATATCATATATAATGATTAACTGAATAGGTAGCCGGCTTCCAGTCAACTTAATAATATAGTGTATTGCTTAATCTGACTAGCCATCATTATGAAAAAGTTTAAACTAATATAACCTGTTCAGCTTTTATTTCAGAGTTCAGCTTTGCTAAATACCGAAACTTCTAAAGGCTCTTCTCCACCCGAAGTTTAAGATAACCCACATACTGAAGTTTAAGGTAATCCACGTACAGAAGCGGGAGCCTGATGCTTCAGATTAACGGTCTTTTGGCCGGTATGCCGACGCGTCTGGGAAAACGCGCTGGTGTATCGCCAACTTTCCGAACCAGCACTAAACAACGGCCTGGGATTTCTTTTAAGGAAATCCACTCTATTCCTTCGATTCGACCTCCTAATTCCCGAACCCCGTTACTAGCCTCCTTTACCTCTGCCTCCCCTTCTCTTCCCTTTTGGGCAATAAGCAATCCACCGCGCTTTAACAGGGGGAGACAGTATTCAGAAATAATCGCTAGATGTCCAACCGCCCGGCAAGTAGCATAATCATATGTTTCCCGCCAACCTGGCTTCCTTCCTAAATCTTCCGCTCGACCGACTTCTGCCTGAATGTTGCTTAAGTTTAAACCATCAATACATTCAGCAATAAACCTCGCCTTTTTACCAACTGCTTCCACTAAAGTGATTTCTAAGTCTGGTCGCACAATTTTCAGGGCCAGTCCTGGGAAACCGGCCCCGGCCCCGACATCAACCAAGCGACCCGGCCGCTTAATCGCTGAACAACACGTCCAGGAATCAAAAAAATGCTTGATTAAAATCTCTTCCGCCGTTTTAAAGGCAGTCGGATTATATTGTTGATTGGTCTTGATTAAGTTGGTAATCAGCCAATCAATTTGGCTAATTTTATGGTTATCTAATTCAATTTGTAATTGGTTCGCCCCGGCCAGCAACAATTCCTTTAGGCGACTATTCATCTTCTTTCCCTTTGCCCCGCCTTCGCTGTTCCAAATGAATCATTAAGATCGATAAATCAGCTGGTGATACTCCACCAATCCGACTGGCCTGTCCCAAAGTTTCCGGTCTAACTTTAGCTAGTTTATGTTTCCCTTCGGTCGAAAGACCCGTAACTGCCTCATAATTAAAATCTCGCGGTATTTTCTTCCTTTCTAGCTTAAGAAATCTTTCTACTTGATCTCGCTGTTTTTTAATATAACCAGCATATTTTATTTCTAACTCTACCTCTTCACGCACGTCATCCGGGATGACCCCACTTCGGTTAAATTGTTTTTCTAGTTCCGCCAGGGTAACTTCTGGCCGACGCAACAATTCCAGCAGGGTAGTCCCTTGCTTTAACTCGGTACTGCCAATTGCTTGCAACCATTCCTGCATTTCTTCATCGCGAGGAGAAACAACGGTTTGTTGTAACCATTCTTTTTCTTCAGTCATTTGCGCTAGTTTGCGCTCAAATCTTCGCCAGCGTTCATCACTTACTAAACCAACCTTGCGCCCAATCTCAGTTAAGCGTAAATCAGCATTTCCCTCCCGCAGTAATAAGCGATACTCGGCCCGGGCAGTCATTATCCGATAAGGCTCCCAGTTGTCTTTGGTTATGAGGTCATCGACCAATACCCCAATATAACCATCTGATCTTTTTAAAATCAAAGGTTCTTGTTCTTTAACCATCAGCGCAGCATTAATGCCAGCTAAGATCCCCTGGGCGGCCGCCTCTTCATATCCGGAACTGCCGTTGATCTGGCCAGCGGAAAACAACCCCTTGATCTTTTTGGTTTCCAGGGTTAATTTCAACTGATCACCCTTGATATAATCGTACTCAATGGCGTAGGCTGGTCGAATGATCTCCGCTCGTTCCATTCCCCGAACCGAGCGGATCATTTCGATTTGCACATCCTCCGGCAAACTGGTAGATAACCCCTGGACGTACATTTCGTTAGTCTTACGACCTTCCGGTTCAATAAATACCTGATGTCCCTCTTTACCTTTAAACCGCACGACCTTATCT
>JAAZDI010000243.1 GCA_012512295.1 Syntrophomonadaceae bacterium | reverse complement strand
GCTTCATACACTCGCACCGCAATAATAACCGCTTGTTCTCGGGTGCAGGTAGCTTTGGGATCAAATCTGTTGCCCCCAACCCCAAAAAGGATCCCGTTTTTCGTCATAAACTTGACGCTGTCTAAACAGTATGACGCTATTTCACTTTGGTCGGCAAAGACGGGGGTGCCTTCCCCTGACAGGTCAACAGTCGGTTTAATAATCCCAACAGCGCGGGTCAGCATGGTGGCAATCTGTTCCCGGTTGGTCAGGGATTTGGGGTCGAATTTGTTATCACCGATCCCAAAAATAATGCCCAACTTATAAGCCTTAAGTACTTCTGGATTGTTAGTATCGGTAAAGGTTGCTGCGGGTGCTGCCTCCGCTTTCTTACCGGTATACACTTCATAAAGCCTGGTGGCAACCTCGGCAAATTCCTCACGGGTGATCGGGCCACTCATATTCGCCTTAATGCTGTCCGTGATCAGCCCATACTCGACCGCTTTGTCCAGTTCTGGCATTGCCCAATCGCTGGCCCCCCGATAATAGGCCGGGGTACCAATTGAAATGACATTAGAGAAGGGCGACTTAACCTGCGTTCCGTCTGGCTTCTCAAACTCAAAGCAGGTGCGGAGGTAATAGGTGTTTTCTTCAATATTGATTTCATCCCATCCACCTTTATCAATCGGGTCTAATTCCATTTGTTTGACCAGGGACATACCCGGACTAGCAAACATCTGCTCCCCAGTTTCCGACGCCCATCGGCCATCGCCGATTTTCCAATCAATCCGATTGACAACGCCAACCAATTGATTAGCCGCCGTCACACTGTCGGGGACATCCCATTTTAAAGAAAAGTAAGGCCGACCATCCAGATCTTGCTTCAATTCACCGCTAAAATTGACTGGGGCTTCCAGGCTGCTGGGCAGGCCGCCGGCAGCCAGCTTGCCAATAGCCGCTTCCGTGTAAGGTGAAACAACGTGTTTATATCCCCACTCCCCGGTAGCCGGGTCCTCGGCTTCGTATTCATAGATATAACGGAGACGGAAATAATAGGTGTTGTTTTGCAGGTCAAAATGGTCAATATTAAACGGCCAATGGGTGATGTGCCCGTATGCGACATAATCATCATCATAGACTATCTCGCCCAAGACGTCATCGAATCCCTCGTAATATTCCCATACTCCTTGAGTACTGAAGGATCCCCAATTCGTGTTATATTTCCAGGGACCGTCGTTAACCTTCCAATCTAATTCGGTTAAAATGTAATAATCATTTTCAATTAAATCGATTATGCTTTGAGGGTTAGTATATCGAAAAATCAAGTGCCCCAGTGAAGGGTCCGCTGAAAAATTAAGGGTCATGGGTGCTTCCAGGCTGCTTGGCGGGTCATTTTCCGCATAAGCAACACAGGGTAAGGCCAACATCAGACAAAGAACCAGCACAATGGTCTTTTTATACATCTTATATTCCTCCCTCTTTAATAAATAATCTAGCATCAATAAATCATCCGGCATTAACTACTATTCACGCAAAATCACCGCTATAGGCTTGAAGGCGGACGAAAATTGATCAAACAGACAAGGCTTGTTCAGGTAATCTGTTTGATCACCCTTTTTTGACGTCCTTACCCCTTACTAATTCTCACCTCCTTTGATCTGTATTCGTCGTCTTATCACGGCTCGCCTTCGGTTAACAACACTTTGGGAACAAACCGTTATTACTTTGACTTTCAATCTCTAAAAACGGACGCATCCCTGTCCGAATAATTTGGCACTGGCACTTACTTTGGGTTTAAACGATTCCAGCCAGCTATCATTCATGTTAGCTTTTTCTCCCCCAACTGATAAATCTCCGAGGTCCCATTTTCCTTCTAAGAAATCATAGGAAGCGGACTGAGAGAATGGTCCAGCTTTCAACGCACCTTCGAATTTTAAGCTGCCACAATTATCAAGGGTCAATCCGATACTGGGTCCTACGCCCATATAGGTAGCCTCGGCTTGCGCTCCTACCTTGGTCCCGGTATCGGCCAGACCTCCAAAAGGAGATATTTCTATCCCGCCGCCAACACCAAATCCAACTTCTCCGCAAAGGGAGACGCCTTCGCCGGTAATGCAAAGCTGACCGCCAATCCCGACACCGGCGTAATACGAACCACCGATGCAGAACAGGCCGGAAGGATCGCGAAGGTTAACCGGGTTGTTGCTGACGTATACATAAAGGTTACCCTGCTTACCGTTGAAGAGGATCGGGTCGCGGGCCGTCCAGCGCCCGGCTGCCGGATCATAATCCCGCATTCCGAAGTGAACCAGCTCGGTATCCGGGTCGCTTATCCCTCCGGCAAAACCGATGGGTAGTTTGAAATCGGGATTACTGTCCGATAACAATTTTCCGAAACTGTCATACTCCATGACCTTTACTGCCTGACCGTTTGCATCGCTTACTACTCGCGGGGTTCCCTGCTGGT
>JAAZDI010000242.1 GCA_012512295.1 Syntrophomonadaceae bacterium | reverse complement strand
TGCCGTGGGGGGATATATGACCAAGAAGATGATCCAGTTGGCAGAACAGCAACTGGCTAATGACCCGAACTTCACCCAGCAACTAGCAAGTTCAGCCGGACAAGATCATCGACAAGGTGCAACTTTACAATCTGGTCGGTAAAGCTAGCTAGCCCAAATGACTTCTTTCGTGGTTATTGAACGATTTGACAAGGTTCGGGAGGTCTGGGTTTATTCTCAGACCTCCTATTTTTTTTATTTATTGTAAATAATAACTCAAATTTGACGGAGTAACGCTTGGATGAAGAGCCTGGTTAATTCCCCTGGCGATGGTTTTAGCCAGATTCTCTACCATCGAATCAATTTCTTTAGGCGTTACGGTTAAACTACCGCCAAATGGAGACAGGACGTTGCTAATAACATCGTTTATGATCGGTGGACGTAGACCTTGATACATATTTAATTCTTGAAACAACTTAAGGATTACTTCTTCCATAATAATCGCGGCATGGACCACGGTGGGACATCCGATAGCAATAACTGGTATCCCCATGGTTTCTTGGTTAATTCCCACTCGTTGATTACCAACTCCAGAACCCGGTGATATTCCCGTATCAGCAATTTGAATCGTACTGCCAATTCGATCAATACTTTTAGCCGCAAGGGCGTCAACCACAACCATAATATTGGGTCGAACTTTTTCGACTACTCCGCGAATTATCTCCGCTGTTTCAATTCCGGTTATCCCTAACACCCCTGGTGCTAAAGCACAGACAGAACGCAGGCCGGGTGTTAAAGCCTCGGGCGCATAGTTATATAGGTGTCGAGTAACCACGCTTTGACCGATTACTTTTGGCCCCAAGGCATCCGGGGTGGCGTTCCAGTTTCCCAGACCAACCAATAAAATGTTCAGTTGTTCACTGGTTGGAATAAGCTCCTGTAATTTTCTAGCCAGCAAATTGCTGATTTCACTTTGAATTTCTGGGTCAATAATCCTTAAATTTGGCGCTTCAATTGTAATATATTTGCCTAATGGTTTATTCATCATTCGAGCACCCTCAGGAGAGAAGATGGTCACTGTGGTTACCGTGGCATTTGGTAGTTCTTCTTTATCTTCTCTAACCCCGGGGATTTCTTGGCCCGTGGCTCCACGCAAAAGTTCGTGGGCTTCCAGAGCTAAATCAAGATTAATTCCCAATTGTTGATACAAGCTAGGACTATTCATTGTTTCCTCCTAGATAACAAAGGATACTTTTTTACTAGGAATTACACAGTCTGCCAATTCGACTTTATACTTGTAATTTCCCCTTGTTTCGCGCAATTATTCTAGTAAAAAAATATTTTTTATCCAAATATACTGGTTAATCATACAACATTAAGTCGAGTTACTAGTGTATTTATGCTATAATTTTGGATGATGCTTAAGGATAACTAATTTTGCTTAATACCTAATCCCATAAGGATGACTGGATGTTAAGAGTTATTGCTGGAACTAACGGTGGACAGAAATTAAAAACTTTAAGGGGTCGAGATACCAGGCCGACGTCAGACCGGGTGCGAGAAGCGTTGTTTAATGTTTTGGGTGCCCGTATCATTGGTTGTCAATTTCTAGATTTATTTGCCGGAACCGGGGCAATCGGCATTGAGGCCCTTAGTCGGGGAGCGGAGCGGGTGCTTTTTATTGAAAGTAACCCGGCAGCTGTTCGGATTATTCGTGATAACCTGACAATAGTGGGGAAGCAGGAACAAGCCGAAGTATTACGTCGAAAATTGCCTGAGGGATTGACAGCTGTAGCCGCTCATGGTCTTAAATTTGATATAATATTTTTAGACCCTCCTTATTGGAAACAGATGACTGAAAATACGTTAGCCAATCTGGTGCATCTTAATTTAGTGACCCCAGAGGGATGGGTGGTTGTTGAAACAGCTGCCAAAGAACCATTGCCGTCTGTAATTCAGGGAAGATTAGAGATTTTTAAGGATAAGCATTATGGAGATACCAGATTACGGTATTTTCGATGGATGAGTTAATATGGGGGGATAAAGTTGAAACTCATGACATTATTAGACGAGTTTGAACAGTATATTGAAAACAGCCGTCGGATACCAATGACGAATAAACTGATAGTGGATGGGGATCAATTACTGGACTATATTGATCAGATCCGGGAGGCTCTCCCGGACGAAGTCGCGGAAGCGCAACGTATTGCCAGAGACCGGGAAAGAATGTTAATAGAAGCCAAACGGGAAGCGGAGCAGATGGTAGAGGATACTCGGCTGCAAATGTCCAAGATGGTAGATAACCACGAAGTAAGCCGTCATGCTCAAGATGTAGCAGAAAAAGTAGTATCAGATGCTCAGCAAGTGGCCAAGGAGATTCGGCAAGGGGCTAACGAATATGCTGATGAGGTCCTAAAAAGTGTTGAATCAGTTTTGGATCAAGTTTTAGAAACTATTGAAAAGACTGCTAGTTCAGTGCACCGTGATCGAGAGGAATTAAAGCGAACAATGGTTAACTCTTGAACTTTAGACGACGAAAACTAAGTGCGTATTGATTAATTATTGTGGTAATTAATCCAACTATTAGCAGGATGCCTAGGGAGTAAAGCAAGACTTTCCCGGAATGCCAGATTACAATGCTGAAAGATAGATGTTCGGTTATGACAGTTGACCAGGCGGGTTCAGAGAGCTTAAGAATTCCCCAACGAAAAGCCCCAATAAAAATCAGGCTGGATAAGACAGCGTGGGTTAAGCGGGCCACGATAAATGGCCAAAGGCGAATATCAGTATCGGCAATAAAACTGGCGATTTGGGCATGAATTGCAAGACCGCTCCAGCCTAAGATAGCACTGACTAAGGTCAACCGGGTTTCTAAGGAAAGCGGTAATTGACTGGCAGACTTTGTTCCCAGAGTTATTTCCCAGAAACCAATGGCGAGGGAATGACTCATTAACGAATTGATTCCAGGGAACAGTCTGGTTATTAACGCAGCCAACCAATTTAGTACCCCGAGAAGACTTAGTATTTTCATCAAAACAGAAAAGAAAATAATAAAACCGCCAATAGTCAGCAAATTGGACATAGCTTGACGCACGGCATCCCCCAATAATTGGCCAATCGGACGTCCATCCTGGTGGCGCGCCTCGATTAGAGCACGCCAGGGACTAGTTTTCGAGTCTGTTTGCGGCGAAGAAGATTTTCGTTCCGGGTCACGTCGACAATAAAAGCGCATGGCCCAACCGATTATCAAGTTAGTACCATAATGAATTGCGGCTAGACTCATTCCAATAGAGGGCAGACCAAACATGCCTACCGGTATGGCAACTAACATAAACAAAGGACTAGCATTATTCGTAAAACTAATCAGACGTTCTGCTTCAATCCGAGTACAAAGACGTTT
>JAAZDI010000241.1 GCA_012512295.1 Syntrophomonadaceae bacterium | reverse complement strand
GGGGCCCGGGAGAATAATTTAAATAATATTACGGAGCGCATTCCGTTGGGGGTTTTCACCTGTGTCACCGGGGTGTCCGGTTCGGGGAAAAGCACCTTGATTAATGAGATTCTTTATAAAAAATTGGCGCAGGTCCTGCACCGGGCTTCCACCCGGCCGGGGGAGCATGACGCCATTCAGGGTTTGGAGTACGTGGACAAGGTGATTGATATTGATCAGTCGCCAATTGGTCGGACGCCTCGTTCCAACGCAGCCACCTATACGGGGGTTTTTGACAGCATTCGGGAGCTTTTCGCCCAGACCACGGAAGCTCGGGTCCGGGGTTATCGGGCTGGTCGCTTTAGTTTTAACGTTAAAGGCGGCCGGTGCGAGGCCTGCCGAGGGGATGGGATTATTAAGATTGAGATGCACTTTTTGCCGGATGTTTATGTCCCCTGTGAGGTGTGCAAGGGTAAGCGTTATAATCGGGAAACCCTGGAAATCCGCTACAAGGGCAAAAACATTGCCGATGTCCTAGACATGACAGTGGCGGAAGCGGTAGACTTCTTTGAGAATCACCCCAAGATTTTCCGCAAGCTGAAAACCCTGGAGGAAGTGGGCTTGGGTTATCTGCGTTTAGGCCAGCCGGCCACGACCCTGTCCGGGGGGGAAGCCCAACGGGTGAAGCTGGCGACTGAACTGAGCCGACGCAGTACCGGCAAAACCGTTTATCTTCTGGATGAACCGACGACCGGCTTACACAAAGCGGATGTCCACAATCTGCTGAACGTGCTGCAACAACTAGTGGAGGCCGGGGATTCCGTGATTGTAATTGAACACAACCTGGATGTCATTAAAACCGCCGACTACTTGATTGATTTGGGACCGGAGGGAGGCGAGCGGGGTGGTGAGGTGGTCGCTACCGGCACTCCTGAAGAGGTAACGCAGGTACCCGAGTCTTATACTGGGTATTATTTAAAGCAGGTGCTGTGAGTGGATGAGGTTATGACAACAAATGAAAAATTAAAAAACATAGAATTGCTGGTTGATGGCGAAACCGCCTTTCCTCGGATCATTGAACGGATTAGAACGGCGACGAATACAATCTTTATAAAAATGTTTATCTGGCGGGACGATGAGATTGGCAATCAGGTGGCCCAAGAACTGCTGCAGGCGGCTGATCGGGGCGTTAAGGTGCGGATTGTTAAAGATAAGCTGGGGGAGTTGTTTGAGAAAGCTGAGGAAACCAAGCAGAGCTTTTGGCATAAGGATTTTAACCTGGGTTTGTGGCTCAAGGCGGCAGCGGTTAATACCATGTATCCTATGACCGGAAAAGCCAAAAGCACCAAACAAAGACCCAATAGTTTAGCTCGTCGACTGCTGGTTCATCAGAATGTATCTGTTAAAAAGGATACCATCATCGGCGATCACTCCAAGTACTATATCTTCGATGACCGAGTTTTGATTCTAGGCGGGATGAATATTGAAGATAAGAGCATTTATGCTGATGTTGAAGGCAAGAAATATAATGACTACATGGTTGAATTGGTGAGTCAATCTTTTGTGGAAAAGTTTTTTCAGCGATTGCGTCACGGGGCGGGCTTTGATGAGCAAGCCCCGCTCGAATTTATCTTCAATGTCCGGCGCAAAGGGGAAATTGTCTATGAGGTTAAGGACAAAATTATCCAGTTGTTAGCATCAGCTAGAGAGTCAATCGATATTCTCATGGCTTATCTAGGGGAGCCAGATATCACGCAAACAATTATCGAGGCAGCCAACCGCGGGGTGAGGATCAATCTGCTTTTGCCCGGTAAAGCCAATCTCCAGCATGATCTCAATATGCAGGTGGCAAAGGAGATCCTAGCCAAGACAGATAACCGGGTCAAGGTTTTTTTAAGTAGAAATATGATCCATGCCAAATTGATCAGAGTAGATAATCGAACAGTTACTATAGGCTCGGCAAATCTGAACAAGCAGGCCATGGGGAAGCTGTTAGAGCTTAATGTTTTAATTAAAAACTATAGCGATGATTTTGGGCAGGCTTTGGACCAGAGCATCCGGCGAAATTTGGCCAGTGCGACAAGAATCAGCGATGGGGGTAAAATAAAGTTTAATCCGATTAGAGCTAGGTTAGAGCAATTGGGGTAATTTCTTGTTTAGGTAATTAAAAGTTACGTGTAATTGCTGCCTCATAGGTTGTGCGGGTTTTAAACAGAAGATAGTATTATTCTTAAAACAGGAACCAAATCTTGTAGGTTGGAGATATTGAATATCCAATTAGATTTTCAATATTTACTGAAGGTGATACTCTTGATGCCATAAAAAACCAAATAAAGGACGCTGTTCGGTGTCATTTTGATGAGGGCCAGATACCTCGGATAATTCGATTGCATTTTAATGAAATAATACGAGACTTATTTAGTTAGAAAAGATCGATTTCATGGCGGCAGCAATAATAAATAAGCCAAGAGTATTAAAAAGGGATCGCAAAACGGGCCATGAACCAGTCGTCGTCGTAAACTCGACTGGCCAGAAAATGCTGGCGGCGTTCGGCGACTCCGTCTGCCTGAACCTGGTGGAGCAGATCGTCTACCGGACCATAAAGAGAAGTCAGGAGATCGATCACTTTTTGTAGCCGTTGCTGGTTAAAATGGGTACAGGCCAGCCGGAGCAGGTTGTAGTTGACGTTTTGGGTCTGGATCGGGTAGGGAAAGGTCTGGCGAAAAACGTGGAGGACCTTAACCCACGGATGAACACACAGGGAATGACCCTGTAACCAGAGATTGAGCGAGATTTCTTGATCCTCATAACCCCAGCCGCGGAAGCCGCTGTCAATACCTTGAACCTGCCAGAATACGGCGGCCCTGATCGCCAAGCATCCTCCGGGC
>JAAZDI010000022.1 GCA_012512295.1 Syntrophomonadaceae bacterium | reverse complement strand
TTCAGAGAATAAATAGGAAAAATGGGACAGTTAACCTTTCCCGCTTCCCGCGTCTCATGTTTAATTTGGGGAATAATTAGGGCCGGGAAAGAAAAGAATAAAAACGGGCATCGGAAAAACAAGCAAGACAACAAGCACAATCTTAGGTATTTAGTATTTACGAGGAGGTGAACCAGTGGACAAAAGCTTCTTTGGGGAGTCTTATTACGAGAATTGGCGTCCTGAAAGAGAGCATTTAGCCGAAATTGAGGGTCAAGTAAAAATCGGACCGGTACCGATAACTGCCGGCGAAGAAATCACTGTTTGTTACAACGGATTATTAGCCGGGTCCGGAGCGGATCAAGTTTTCCTGAGGACCGGCTATGGCCTGCCTAACGATTGGCATAAAGTTCACGATTATAAGATGGAGCGGACAAGTGAAGGCTGGCAGGTAAATTTCCCAGTTGACAGTGGCAGCCGTCTAAACTTCTGTTTCAAAGATAGTGCTAATAATTGGGATAACAATAACGGTCGGAATTGGAGTTACGAAATCCATAACGGAAACTGGTAATTCCCCAAAGAAGGAGACAGACAGTGTTTCCCTCAAGTAAAAAGGAGTAGATTACGCTTAATTCGAATTCACTTCTTTTTATCATAAAGACCTTCAATTAGGTAAGGCTGCGCGTAATACTACGTGAGGAGGTAATAAGTTGATGATCAGCAAGCATGAACCCGGCGGTGTTTCCATCTTTCCGTCACCAGCGAGAAGAGGAGACTTAGTAACTATTACCTATAACGGACTGCTCGCTAATTCCGGGGCAGACCAGGTTTATTTGTATACCGGGTATGGTCCTATGTGGCATGATAAACAATATATTCGGATGCAGAAGATGGGAAACAATTGGGAAAGGACAATACCCATTAATCGTGGAGAGAATCTACACTTCTGCTTTAAAGACAGTGCGAATAACTGGGATAACAACAATGGACATAACTGGACAGTCACAATCCATTAAAATATAGACAGTGTTGACAGGGTGTTTTGTGAAACTCCCAGTTATTAGGTTTCAACAAAACTTAGTTGGACATCTTTTGGCAAGGCTTCCCTACCTTATTTACCCGGGTAGGGAATTTTTTACTTAACCACCCTTGCCGCAAGGCCACAACGACCTATCAAAATAAGGGATAAGATTGTAACAAATTCCACAAAATAAACTGGACTAACTGCCCATGCCTGACTAGGCACAACCACGGATGATAATAACATAAACTACGAGAAACATGTCATTTCCTTACTAAATATCTTTGAACCGGAGGCGACTGATGCGGGTATTAATGCTTTCCTGGGAATATCCACCTCAGATTATTGGAGGGATGGGCCGGCATGTAGATGAACTAACCCGAACTCTCGCCCGACAAGGAGTGGAGATCCACGTTATTTGTCCGGGAGACAATCAAGCCCTAGCCCAGCAGCAAATAGATGGAGTTCACGTCTACCGGGTACCGCCTTACTCTCCCTCACCGCCTGATTTTATCTCTCAGGTTATTCAGATGAATGTGGGTTTGCTGGAACGGGCTTCCTCTTTGATTTACACCCTGGGGTCAGTGGATCTGGTTCATGCCCATGATTGGCTAGTTGCCTACGCTGGTCGGGCCTTGAAGCATGCTTTTCAAATACCGCTAGTGGCGACGATTCACGCCACTGAGTTTGGACGGAATAACGGATTGCATACTGATCAACAACGCTACATCAGCAGCGTCGAATGGTGGTTAACCTATGAAGCTTGGCGGGTTATTTGCTGCAGCTATTACATGCAGGATGAATTGCAGCGGGTTTTTCACTTACCAGCAGATAAGATTGAATTGATCAGCAATGGAATTAATCTCGAAGATTTTCGGGTCAACGCCAAATTAATAAATCACCTGTCCGCTTTTCGCTGTACTTATGCTCAGCCGGACGAAAAGATTGTTTTCTGCATCAGCCGTCTAGTCCATGAAAAAGGAGTGCAGGTATTGCTGGATGCTGTGCCCCGGGTCCTAGCGGCTCACCCGGCAACTAAATTTATTATTGCCGGGCGGGGGCCAAACCAGTCGTACCTCCAACACAAGGCAGAGCAAATGGGGATTGATCATCGCGTCAATTTTATCGGATTTATCGATGATCAAACGCGAAACTGTCTGTATCAAGTAGCGGACGTAACCGTGATACCCAGCCTTTACGAACCCTTTGGCATTGTCGCTTTGGAAGGAATGGCCGCCGGCTGCCCAGTTGTTGTCTCCGATACGGGAGGTGTATCGGAAATAATTGAGCATCGAGTTGATGGATTAAAAGCGCAGACCGGTTCAGCTGAATCGCTGGCAGGTTGTATCTTAGAGATCTTAAACCAGCCTGAATTTGGCAACAGCCTTAAGGAAAGGGCTTATCAAAAAGTTATTGAGTCTTATTCTTGGGATATAGTAGCTCGAAAAACAATTGCCCTGTATCGACAGGTTATAAAAGCCAGGACCGAGATTGATTGGCCGGTCAACCACCAGGTCTCACCCGCTCCTTTAGCGAAATCCTCTTATCTTTCAGCCTTAGCCAGATTAAAAGACAAATATTTACTTAAACACTAAATTATGTCCGTAATGAACCTTTGATTAATGAATATCTTTTAGCAAAGGAAGGAGGGGCCAGTGTTGAAAGCAATAATTATGGCTGGGGGAGAAGGGACTCGTTTACGTCCCCTCACTTGTGACCGGCCAAAACCAATGGTACCGGTCATGAACCGTCCGGTAATGGAACACATAATTGACTTATTAAAAACTCATGGAATAACCAATATCGGAGTTACGCTGCATTATATGCCGCAGTTGATTCAAGCATATTTTGGGGATGGCTCCGAATTTGGGGTTAACCTGCGCTACTATATAGAAGAGATACCGTTGGGAACCGCCGGGAGTGTCAGGAATGCAGCAGACTATCTTAACAATACTTTTCTAGTGATTAGTGGTGACGCTTTGACGGATATTGATTTAAGCCAGGCCATCAAGTTTCATCGAGAAAAACAGGCAGTCGCCACTCTAGTCTTAACGGTAGTTGATTCACCGCTGGAATATGGGGTGGTGA
>JAAZDI010000240.1 GCA_012512295.1 Syntrophomonadaceae bacterium | reverse complement strand
TTCCTCATCTTTACCAGCTATTTCTCGATAATAATTCTTTAAGTTATGGCTCAAAAGCGGTAGTAGGTTAAACCGATATGTTAAGATTTTGGCTCCCTGTTGGCTTAATTGCTGATCATAGGTTTCTAAGAGGCTGCGATTACTGGTCGTATCACGTAAACGGAGTATATAGTTTCTATGAGATAAAACCTGTTGATACCGTTGAAAAGTTACTTCATATTCCGGATAAAGACGACTTAAGAGAGAATCTAAGAAATGCCGTCGAAAATGTGGTGCTCCTTTGCTTAACTGAAGGTCATCCGGCGAAAATAGAACGACCGGAAAAATCCGTCCAAGCTCTGCTAAACGGCTGATTTTCTTACCGTTAAATCTAGTTATTTTTTTTTTAGCGTCTCGAACATAGGTAATATCAAGCGACGACAGATTCAAATCCTGAAGCAATGCCGCCCGAATTACAAATGAAGGACGATCCCATTGCAGCACCTGTTCGTCGGGTGCTAACCGATAAGATCGTCCGTAACCCAAGTAATAAATAGCTTCGAGTAGATTACTTTTTCCTTGCGCATTAGCGCCCCAGATAATATTAAGCCGAGTCGAACATTCAAGTTCTATATCGGTATAATTGCGAAAATGCTTTAGGACCAGATTTTTTAGGAGCAAGGAATATTTTCCTCCTACAATGGGAATAAAATGCAGCCCTTGTTAATATACCTTAGTAAACATGGACTCACCTTATTGTAACACTCAATTTTATAATTAATGTGGTAAATTTTATGTTCTTAAAGGCAGAAGCAGATATAGGTAATCTTCTTCACTAACTGGACGAATAACACAGGGACTAAGCTGACCGGCAAATTCGATAGAAATCTGCTCTGCGTTGATAATTTTTAAGGCATCAAGCAGGTATCGAGCATTAAACGATATCTCAAGCTCTTGGCCTTCAACATTTACCGGAATTTCTTCATGAACTGATCCTACATTGACAGCGTTGGAATTTATCGTTAAGCAATGTTGCTTAATTGACAAATGAACAATGCTATTGCCGTCTTTAGTCGAGATCAGTAAGGAAGCCCTTTCAATAGCCGGCAGGAGATCAGCGATGGCTACGCTGAGTTTGGTTTGAATTTTAAGAGGGATTACCTTTTGGTGATCCGGAAAAATACCCTTGATTGGTTTAGAATAAAATAAAAATTCTTCAGTATAAAAAACAATTTGGCTGGGAGATAAGAAAATACTTAGTGAACTTTGTTCGTCTTTAAGTAAACGATTTAATTCGTTTAAAGCACGGGCCGGGATTATTGTTCGAGAAATATCATCAAAATCGGTATTTGGTTTTACCAGCTTATTTTTCGCTAAACGATGGGTATCAGTCGCCACAAGCATTAAATAATCAGGGGCTATTTCCAATAATACACCGGTAAAAATTGGCCGGATGGGATCGGTCGCAGCCGCAAAGGCTACTTGGCGAATCATGTCTTTAAAGGTTATTTGGTCTATTTCGAGGGTTGGCGTATCCGGCCGTGTTGGTAATAGAGGGAATTCTTCGGCATTCATGGTATGAATATTAAATTGAGCTGATCCGTAGGTCAAAGTTAATAAACGGTGCGCTGGTTCGTAATCCAAGGTTATATTTTGATCCGGCAGCCGTCGAACGATGTCCGAAAAATGTCTGGCCGGGACCACCACTGTCCCTTCGGTCATGACTTCAGCTGGCAGAGTACACTCAATGGCCAGATCTAAATCAGTCGCTTGAAAGATTAAACCATTATTACTGGCTGAAAGTAAAATACCATTCAGAATTGGTAAAGGCGCTCTTGGGGAAACACAACGTTGCGCGATTAGCGTTCCCTGGAGCAGGTTATCTTTTGAGCATATCACTTTCATGGTCGCCCGAAATCGGTCCACCTCTTTACACTTAATTTTTCTTATTTTTCCATAAGACGATTGGTTACACCATGCATAAAGAAGAAGATATATTAATATATATAGTAAGATTGTTATTTTAGTAGTAGTAGTAAGAGCTGTGAATATGTTTAAAAGTCGCTTGAAACAGCGATTTCATTAGTAAATCTGTTCTCTTAATCATGTGGATAATTAGTCTATAATTGGGGCTTATTTAGTTTATCTTGTTTATGATGAACGCAGTATAGATATTAGTTCATTAATTGTTGTTTTTAAACTGACGTCGTTTTTTAGCTGCTGCGATATTTTATCGTAACCATGCATTATGGTAGTGTGATCTCTTCCGCCAAAAGCTTCCCCAATTTGCGGGAGGGATTGCGATGTTAGTTCAC
>JAAZDI010000239.1 GCA_012512295.1 Syntrophomonadaceae bacterium | reverse complement strand
CCTTATGAAATTGAGGAGTTCAAATTCCTCTATGGTCGATCCTGACCGCATCTGAAATACGCGTATCTCTAGGCTTTTTCATGCCTAGATAACCAAAAATTGCGTCAAATCGCCGGTTATGTTTTTCCTCATTCACATAAAATTATCCGTTGGATCGGGAGTATTAGTTAAAATATCACGATTCAACCTGTTCCCATCAGGCATATTGTAGATAATCAAAAAATCCCTATCCTTGTCAATAATTCTCATAATCTCCTGTCTTAGGAGAGCCAATTGACCTTCAGTTATATCTCCTTCAAATACCGATTTTTGAACATGTACTAAATATTTCCTACATGTCTTCATAGTCTTTACCAGTCGCCGTCTTCCTTCTTTGTCCTCTGTATTAATATCATAAACCAAAATCGCCCTAATATTACCACCACACTTTCATTGGCGAGAAACTTTCTTCGCCCAATATATGCTTTATTAGTTTATATAAATCAAGACGGATTAGGTTTTTATAACGTATATTCCGTTTTAGCTTGCGATGTAGAATTGTTTTTTCTGCAAAATCCTCAAATTCTTTAACAAATATCTTCCGCCCTTCTGGTGTTAAATAGGCTGAATTGGCATTCATCTCAAAATGTCTATCCTGTAACATATTCAAATTTATTAATCTAAAAATCAGTCTATCTACGAATACTGGTTTAAAAATCTCAGCTACATCTAGTGACAGCGAGTAGCGCCGTTCTGAAGGTTCATGCAAATAACTTATAGTGGGGTCGAGGGCTGTACGATATATTTCTTTAAGTACTGTTGTATAAACAAGTGCGTTACCGAAAGAGATTAAGGCATTTAGCGCATTACCCGGAGGCCGCTTGCTCCGGCCTTGAAAATCCCACCCGGTAATGTCGCTCCATTTTGAGTAATAAGCTTTACGAGCATGGGCCTCAAGGCTCATAACTTCTTCCACACTAGAAGCGTTAATCAGCATTTTCCGATATTCATCAAGCCGGTTGCAATCTTCCTGATATTCCCTTTTCTCGAGATTACGTCGAATATTATGGAGGGCGGCATCAGCAAATCTTTTGGCTAAATCTAGCCGTTTATCCCCATCCAAATAACTCTCTACCTGTTTAACTATCAAAAAACCCGACAATAGCGCTCTTCGCGGAATGAAGCTACCAGAATAATGTCCGTAATAGTTAAAGAAATGAAGACATACCTTCTTCTGTCCTAAAAAATCCAAAAGCTTTGTGTTCAAATCTAACTCTGAAAAACAATAAATATGATCAACATCCTCAATCGGAATCACTCGACGTTCGTTGGTAAGTTCCAAGGCCAGAGTGTCATCTTTTCGGCGCAAACGGCCAGACGAAAACAGATAATATGTGCGGCTAACCTTTAACACCCCCTATTCTAGGCGTAGCAAAAATCAAAATAGGCACAGCGAGAACATACTTTTTTTTGTTTCTTCGGTGGAAGATTTGGATTCTTAGTAATTTTTGCTATTCCCTCTAAGGCGCGTGCTAACAGTGGATGATCTCCATTTTTTAACTCTACATCAATCTTTCGCATACTGCTCGGGTAATGAATAACCCCGGCGGAACAGTTTATCCCTTTTTGCTGAAGCAAGTGAATATAGTACTTAAGCTGCCAGATATGAGCCTCTTCAAATTTTTTACTCTTTTTTACCTCATGTACATATACTTGATCACCAAAGCGAAGAAAATCAATCTTGACCGTATCGAAATCAATGTCTCTATTGGTCTCTCGCGCAAAACTGTTTTCATGTAAAATCTTGCCCTTAATAACATCAACGTTGCCTGAAACATTTTCCAAATTAAGGCCTTTAGAAAACAGCCATAGTTTGCGGTGACAGATATAATAATAAGCTACCATGGTCCCAGTAATGTGGCTTTGACTTATATCCAAACTATCTTCAGAATTCAAAGTAAGCCAACCCCTTCTCGTCATCATAAGGCAGATTAATAACTCTGACATCTGATAACCAGCGTTCAAGTTTATCATATACTCGCTGGCGACTCATTCCATTTAATCCATGGGGAATCATTTTATCTATTTCCAAAAAGCCATAACTATTTTCTATTTTTTCAAGAATACGGTACGGGCAATTAACTATATAAGATGGTAAAATGTTTACTGCCATTTCAATGTATCTTATATTACCCGACTTGTTTCGGATCCAATTATTAATCTTTTGGTAGAACTCCTCCAAAAAACGCTCTGGAATGCCGGGAACATCAGTTACATTTCTGAACAGCCTCATAGCATCCCGCCTTTTGTCCGAACAATAGCCATGGTCAAGCATTTCTAAAGTTTCGTAATACCTGACAAGATAATTACCTAGATTTAACTTTGTGCTGCCAGCTTCGAGGAGCCTATAAGTCCTCTCAACCCAGTTCATTTTTTGCTTTTCCGTAATCAATAAAGTATTCTTAGCAATGCTATATATGACATTACTAAGACTTTTATTAATCTTCTTATCCGAACCAGACTTCTTTTTAAAGCATGAATTCCACGGTTTGTCATCTAAATTTATACCAACATCGTCAACAGTTTCTAACAGCGCTCGATTTTTAAATGCGCTTAAGAGTACCACTAAAGACAAAACCACCAAATTCCGATCATAAACCTTTCCCATACCGGAAGCTAATACAACATCAAGGTCATCCTCTTTGTTCGCCTTCTTCTTTTTTTGTTCATCTTTCCCGGTATTGATCATAATTACCACATTCGCATCTTCAGGAGCGTTATTCCCCCAACTTCGGGCAAAACGACGATATACTCGACCCATTCGCTGTATTAAACTGTCTACCGGCGCCGGCTCAGTGAACATAATATCTGCATCAATATCTAAGGAGGCCTCTACTACTTGAGTAGACACAACGATACAAGGAGATTCATCTCTTTCTTTCGTATTTGGCATATAGTTATCTACAATTAATTCTTCTAGTTTTTGTCGCTGGTCAAAGGTAAATCGAGAATGTAATAATGCGGTTTTAATATTACACTCATCTTCCTGTAGTTTTGACCGGATAGTATCATAAATAGCAC
Source organism: Syntrophomonadaceae bacterium (assembly GCA_012512295.1). Lineage (GTDB taxonomy): Bacteria > Bacillota > Ch66 > Ch66 > Ch109 > JAAZDI01. Next base: position 1,236 of record JAAZDI010000239.1, on the reverse strand, counting down.
AAGCTGCCTTAACTGTATTCATAATGACCAAGACTTTTTTACCATTAACCGCAGAATCAACAATTTCTTCTACTACTTCATCATAATTGCCTTTATGCGAAATAAAACGTATCCGGTGGCGACTTGATTCAGCCACCTTTTCAAAATCCGGCAGTTCCAAAAGTTTAATTACCTGCTTCTCATTTATATCAACTCGTCGCTTAATAGCTTCACGAATAAAAGGTGGTAGGGTGGCGGTCATCAGTAGAGTTTTACCCCCAAAAAAAGAGTTTTGTTGTATTAAATGGGTTACTATCGCTGCTGCTTGAGGGTCATATGCCTGCACCTCATCGATGATTAGTGCTCCATTCATTAGGGTAGCAAATATTTTTTCATATCCAGGGTAACGTAAGGCAGCCGGAGCAATCTGGTCGGCAGTAGCAACGATATAAGATTTGGCTAAATGCCGGGCTAACTCTAATGCTTTACGTTGTTCTCCTTCCATTTCCTCAAAATTACGATCTCTGCTACGTGCATACAGCTCCAGGGCTGCATCTCCATGTAGTAAAGACACATGATCTCCCGAAAAAAGTTTAACAGTTCGATCGTAAATTTTATTAACTGCCGCTCTCATAGGTAAAAGCAACATATTCTTTTTTCCCGCACCCCATAAATAAGCAAACTCAGTTTTACCAAATCCAGTTGGAGCGACCAAGAGCATGGTTTCTCCTTGTAATTCTGTGTTGTTCTTAAAAAAAACTTCCTGCCAATAGTTCGAGGTGTTAAATAAGGATGATAGCTTAAGTTTTATATCCTTAAACGTTAGGAATATACTCGACTCAATTTCATTCAAGTTGATTTGTCCGTCATCCTCTACCAGAGATGCGAAATGATCAGCCCGCATAAGAGTTCCGGCAACAAAAACCCGAAGTCGTTCTCGATCATCCTGGTTGCGCATACCCTTTATCTTGGCTGGTAGAAAAGCTAAAGTGTATGGGGGTACTAGTAGTCCGGCTGATCCCAAATCATTATACTGTAAGTAATCTACCAGGGAGGTATTTATCTTTATTAGCTCAGGATTAAGACCATAACTCAGTGCGGTATCCCACAGTTCTTGCAGTGCCTTCAGGCACCGATTTATCCATTGTTCACTTTTTAACTCGATTGCTTTTTTTTGAAAATCGTTAGCACGGTAGCCCATTAACAAATCAGGAAAATATTCACGCCAATGATGAAAAGCAACGGCTGATACTACTG
>JAAZDI010000238.1 GCA_012512295.1 Syntrophomonadaceae bacterium | reverse complement strand
TGTCCCTCCGGCGTCAGCTTCTCCATGCACAACCGGTCTTCGTAGTACATCTGCAAATGGTAGCCAAAAGACATTACCCGTTCGGCGACCGGCTGAACCAGCCGCTGGGGAACCGGCCGGTGGTAAAGGACCTCCCCGGAACGGGAATTTTTGACCAACGCCCCCTGGTAGGTAATTAAAGGAATGTTTAAGCCTAATTGTTCCGCATAAGGAGCGGCCGAGCGAAACATTCGCCCGGTGGCCAGCGTCACCTGCACCCCTTGCTGCTGAGCTTCCTTAATCGCCTGTTGGGTTCGTTCCGATATTTTCAAATCATTATTGAGCAGGGTATCATCCAAGTCAATTGCCACCAACCGGTAGGTTGGATAAGTGTATCTCATCTTGTTTATCTTAGCCTCCTCAAAAAACCCTTAGGTTGAGCCACGGGGCCCGATTCACAATCCCACCCTCACTGTCCCATTTGCTTTAGTAATCATTCAAATCATTATATAATCAAGGCTTGACCTCTGTTTTCTTAAGCCTGCCTATTTTTCCTGCTACTTATCCGCCCTAATTTTAACCCTCACGATCCTTCACCCCTCAGCTTCTTCGAAAAATTCCCGAACAGCCTGGGCCGCCTTTTTGGTCATCCCGGGCACGGCCAACAAATCCTCTAGCCCGGCCTGCCGGATCCGTTTCACCGACCCAAAGTGCCTGAGCAAAGCCTTGCGCCGTTTCGGGCCGATCCCAGGGATACTGTCCAGGGTTGAGCGCAGGGCCGTCTTCCCCCGCTGTTGCCGGTGATGCCCGATAGCAAACCGATGCGCTTCATCCCGGAGCCGCTGTAACAGGTGTAATTCCGGCGAGTCCTTAGGGAGAATAATGGGTTCAGACTGCTGTTCCCGAAAGAGGTGTTCAAATTCCTCAGCCAGCCCGAAGGTGGGAATCTTTTCTACACCCAATTCCCGCATTACTTGCCGCACGGCCTGAAGTTGACCCTTGCCGCCATCAATGATCATTAAATCAGGGAAACGGGCAAACCGAGCCTGCTCTTCTGCCATCTCGCCGGCAGCCAGGGCGGCCCGTTCCGCCAGTCCCCGGCGAAAGCGGCGTCGTACCACTTCCTGCAGCGAAGCAAAATCATTCGGGCCTTCCACGGTCTTAATCCGAAAATGACGGTATTCAGACGGACACGGCTCGCCATTTTCCATGACCACCAGAGAACCGACTGATTGACTGCCCTGAAAGTTAGAAATGTCGTAGCCTTCAATCCGGTAAGGCAGATCAGGCAGTTCAAGCTGCTGCTGCAGTCCGCGCAGAATGGCCTGATTCCGTTGCTGCCGGTTATCTTCGGCCTGAGTAAGCTCTTCCAAAGTCAGTAACGCGTTGCGGGAGGCCAGCTCGATCAATTGGTGCTTGCCCCCCCGTTGCGGGGTTAATAACTTGACCCGGCGACGGTCCCGCTTTTGCGTCAGCCACTGTTCTATCAGCGCACCTTCCTCAGCCGGCAGTTTCTCCGGCAGGAGAATAGTTGGCGGCACAAAGTCGACTGAAGCGTAATACTGCTTAATAAATTCCGCCAGCACCTGGCCCAGTTCAGCCCCTTCGGTATTGCGCAGCCAGAAGGTTTCCCGGCCCACCATCTTGCCGGCCCGAATAAAAAACACCTGACCGACTGCTTCCTGAAACCCCAGGGCAAGACCAATTACATCCTGGTCCTCCAAGCCCGCGGAGATGATTTTCTGCTTCTCCGTCACCGCCTGCAGGGCCCGAATCTGATCCCGCAGACGCGCGGCCTGTTCAAAATTCAGGTTTTCCGCCGCTTCTTCCATCCGCCTCGTTAATTCTTGGACAAGATGCTCGGTTCTTCCTTCGAGAAACAGGATGACCTGCTGGACCAGTTCTTGATAGTCCTCCGACTTTACCTGCCCGGTGCAGGGAGCCAGACAACGCTGAATGTGGAAATTCAAGCAAGGACGACCCCGCGCCGCCAACCCCTTTTGCTTGCAGCTACGCAAGGGAAAGACTGTTTCCAATAACCGCATCGTCTCGCGCATGGCCCCAACATCGGTATATGGCCCAAAATAACGGCTGCCGTCTTTTTTTATCGCCCGCGCCACCACCACCCGCGGAAACTCTTCTTCCAGGGTAATCCGCAGATAGGGGTAGTGTTTATCGTCTTTCAGGCTAATGTTGTACTTGGGCCGGTAGTACTTGATCAGGTTGCATTCCAGAACTAAGGCCTCTACCTCGGAATCGGTAACGATGACGTCTAGATCCCCGACTTGACTAACCAGGGCCCGAGTCTTGGGATCGAGATGCCGCGCCGCCTGAAAATAGGACCGGACCCGCTGCCGCAATGACCGGGCCTTGCCCACGTAGATAATCCGGGAGCGGTTATCCCTCATCAGGTAAACACCCGGTTCAGTTGGGAGATGTTTTAGTTTGTTTTCTATATCCTCATTGACCATGATCATTGCTCCACCATTCAACCGATTAGATAATCACCAGCTAGTGCTAAATGTATTGTAGCTAACCTGAAATTTTTCTTCAACCCGATCAAAGATCCAATTGACTTTTATAATGTTTGAAATATAGCCGTGTGAAGTAATATGTAGCTATATTAACAGCAACATCCTAATTCACTACTTAAGTATAAGTACAGAGTATTAAGTACGGCCGGACTCACAATTTAAGCACCAACATTAAAGCACCAACCGGTGCCGGGCGGTTTTTAGCGCAAAAGGTTGGCTTTCGATGATTTTAAGAAGACTTGGCTTACGCCATGCCTTTTGGCGCAGGCGCAAGCCCTAGTTGCACTAACTTATAGTGGAACTCGTTTAGCTTCGCTGAATATCAAGGCTTCAGATGGAGACTCTACTCTACCTGAAGTTTATTTATACAAGGTAACCCCACTTATTGAAGTGGAAGTCTTTTGGTTCAGATCCAAAAAGTCAAAAGTCTACTTAATACTTTCCGAGTTATATTAGGAAAGTCAATGAAATCGGTTCTATATACCCCTTGTCTCCAAGTATTATGTAAAGTAGGTTGGTTTACATAATACAGGACAGGGGGGTGAAGTCACTTTGCCCATGTATAATCCAGTTCAGTCTGACGTAAATCGGGGGCGTTTAGTCACCTGGTCGGTCCAAAAAAACTACTGTGAGTTCAATGGTTCGGTTTTAACTTGCTATGCTCCAATTTATAGTTATTATTATGCACTTGGAGTGGAAGAGAAGATCGCCAAAACCCTAGCCCTTATCCCAGCCGCCTCGGCTGAGTCCCAGGGAGTAACTGCCGTCACACTTCCTGGTGTTGAAGAAGCTACCCAAAGCGATTTCTGGAAAACAGTAATTATGCTTCTAACTTGCGCCAATTTAGGCATCGCGATCGCCAACCTTCCCAATCACCATTACTTCCCTGACCAACCGGCGGACATTTGGCCGTTCCCAACACCTTCTTCTTTAGATTCGCCAAAGTCACCATATTCACCAAACCTGACTGACATATCCCACTCTTCCGGTCCTGGGGCGGCTGCTGACCTAATCGCTCCAGCCACTTCAGTTGTTTCAGACAATCCCATTACTCAAGTCACTTCTGTTCCGGAGTCAGACTCAACCATTGAGCTAACTCAGCCCCTTGATCCATCGCAAACCACTGAGACTCTCCACTCTTTAAGCCCTAGTGATTCCCCGAGTCAAACAGAAACCCCGACCGCTCCTCCAAAAACCCCGGCTGAAACCCCGACCGAAACCCCGACTAAAATCCCGGCTAAAACCCCGGCTGCGCCTAAACCGAAGGCAACTCCTAGCCCGGGTTCTTCGGCGAAAAGACCTTCGCCGGCAGTCATAAGAGAAGAGTTGTCCCGTATAGCAGAAATTACCACTGCTGATTTAGCCGCTCTAGAACCGGTAATCATGGAATGCACTGCATATACTCATACTGGATCCCGAACTGCCACCGGAGTCATGCCCCGCTACGGTGTTGTGGCGGTCGATCCCAAGGTAATCCCGCTGGGCAGCCAGCTTTATGTCGTTGGTTACGGACCGGCTATTGCGGCTGATACTGGGGGATTAATTAAGGGAAATATCATCGACATCTTTCTGGATTCCGAAGCAGCCTGCCGAAAGTGGGGCCGACGCAAGGTAGAGGTTTATATTTTACGCAAAGGAGTCTGAGCCGCTTGGTATCCATTATCATCCCGGTGAAAAACGAAGGAGCCTTGATCCAGAATACGGTGAACAGTATCCGGCAGGCCCCGAACAAGACGCCCTATGAAATTATCGTCATTGATGACAATTCAACTGACAGCTGCTGTGACCCGCTGCAGCCCTTAGCCGCGGCCGGGCAGCTCACTTTAACCAAAGCCCCGCCCAATAATCAAACCCCTCCCCGAAATCTGGGAGCCACTCTGGCCCGGGGAGAGATCCTGGTTTTTTGTGATGCGCACCTGCTCGTACCCCCGGGCTGGATTGATCAATTAACCGAACCCCTTAGGGCTGGGATAGTCGATGCTATCAGCCCGGCCATTGCCCCCCACAACGCCCCGGAACGGGCCGGCTATGGGCAAACCTGGCAATCGGACCTGACCGTCCGCTGGCTGGACCATCCCGGGCGGCTAGCCCCAGTTCCCCTGCTGCCCGGAGG
>JAAZDI010000237.1 GCA_012512295.1 Syntrophomonadaceae bacterium | reverse complement strand
GCTATGGATAAATCTAAACTGCCCTTTCTCGTTTACGCAACTGGCAATCGGCCTTAAGGGTTATTGTTGGCCCAGTTCAAAAGCCCGATGCAAGGCCTGAACCGCCTTCCGCGCTTCGTCAGCTTTGATAATGCAGGAAACCTTAATCTCTGAGGTGCTGATCATCTCAATATTGATATTTTCAGCGGCCAAGGCAGAAAACATGGTAGCTGCGACCCCGGGATTAGTGATCATGCCGGCACCAACGATCGAAACCTTAGCCACATCCTTTCCAAAAGCAATTCCCCCGGCCCCGATCTCATCGCGTACTTTTTCGACAATTAATAAAGCTTTATCCAGATCATCCCGACAAATAGTGAAGGAAATATTATTCCGCTCGTTGCGCATCGTGCTTTGAATAATCATATCAACATTGATCCGTTCATTGGCTAGGGCCTTAAATAAATGGGAAGCTACACCAGGCCGATCAGGGACATCTAATAGACTTATTTTGGCCACATTAAGATCACTGGCTACCCCACTAACGACAATTTCCTTCTCCATCTTTGCTACCTCCTGAACCAGAGTGCCTTCATTGTAATTAAAACTCGCACGAACATGAATTGTAACCCCATGCTGTTTAGCCACCTCAACCGAACGCGGCTGCAAGACCAGAGCCCCCAGGCTGGCTAACTCTAACATTTCGTCATAACTGATGACTGATAACTTTCTGGCGTCCGGCACAATCCGTGGATCTGCCGTGTAAACCCCATCAACGTCAGTGTAAATCTCACATACATCTGCCTTAAGAGCCGCAGCAATAGCAACGGCCGTAGTGTCTGATCCACCGCGCCCAAGGGTAGTAATATCGTTGTTCGAGTTACAGCCCTGAAAACCGGCCACAATCACAATCTTATTATGGATTAGCTCTTTTCTTAAACGGTCTGCACTAATATCTAATATCTTAGCCTTGGTGTGTACATCATCGGTCGTTATCCCAACCTGAGTTCCAGTTAAAGAAATAACCGGATAGCCGAGAGCATCTACCGCCATCGCTAATAGTGAACAAGATATCTGTTCCCCAGTCGCTAAAAGCATGTCTAACTCCCGCTCTGGTGGACGACTGGTAATCTGTCTGGCTAAATCTATAAGTTCATCAGTTGTATCACCCATAGCTGAAACGACAACAACTACGTCATTTCCTGCCTGACGACATTCAGTAATCCGTTTGGCTACTCGCTTAATCCGTTCTGGGTTGGCGACTGAGCTACCGCCATATTTTTGTACTACTAGTGCCAGAAAGACCCCCCCTAAATATTAATTTCTCAGTATTATTTAATGAATAATGAGGCTAATCTGTTATTTAATTGAACAACACTTAATATTGCTGCAAGCGATTCGTTCAGCTCCCTGACTCCACGGTTTTAAAATCCGAATGATTGAGTCTACCCCATGCTGCCGAAATGCAGCTTGCATCTTCTTACCAATCTGCTGGCTTCTATTTACTGTATTGACTTCTTCTGGTTCAGCATTGTTAGCATTAATCTGATCCTGATCATCAAGGGCTAAGGCTAATACGGTTGGACCTGCCCCACTTAAAGCGGCCCCCAAGGCACCCGCAGCCCGGGCAGCTTCAATAACGGCCGATAAACCGGGAACAAGCCGCTGACGATAGGACTGATGAATTCGATCACCCATAGCCTGACCGATTAATGACCAATCTTGGGTTAAGATTGCGGTTATAAACAGACAAGCCTGTCCAATATTAAACACTGCATCCCCCAGGGGGATCTTCGGTGGTAAAGCCTGTACTGCCTCATAGGTTGACAATTCGAAACCCGGGATAGCCAGGATCACGGTCAACCTTTCTGGAACCGTCAACTGACGGTAAACTAATTCCTGATCCGACCGGCAAGCGACTACCAGACCACCGAGCAAGGCTGGCGCAACATTATCAGGATGACCTTCCAGGCGAACCGCCAGTTGCAGCAATTGTTCCCGGTTAAGGGGTTCTCCGATCAAGTAATTAGCCGCTAATAGACCGCCCACCCTAGCCGCAGCGCTACTCCCTAATCCCCGAGCCGAAGGAATCTTATTCTTTTGCCGTAGCAACAGGCCAGTTGGATAGCGACCGGCTATTTGAAATACCTCCCGAGCCGCTAACCAAGTAACATTGCTCTGATCGCGGGCAATCGACGAGGCACCCTCACCTTCCACCTCAATCAAAAGTTCATCGGCTGACCCAGTCTCTATCATCTCAATGTAGTTAAATAGAGATAGGGCCATTCCTAAGGTATCAAAGCCCGGTCCTAAATTGGCGGTAGATGCTGGCACCTTAATGCAAACCACTGACCCCACCTCGTTTCGTTTCTTAAGTCTATTCTGCTTCTCCCTCAACCCGAATGACGTTGTTGATCGCCCCCACGATCGACATCCCCCCAATTATTTTCAGGGCATCCTGTAAACTACCTTCCTTAACTCGATGTGTTACAAATACCAGTTCGGCAAAATCGCCCTCGGTTCGTTTTTGAATAACCGAAGCCAGACTCACCTCTTGATTGCCAAAAACTCCAGCAATACTGGCCAAAACCCCTGGTCTATCCTTGAGCATCAACCGGATATAGTAACGACTCTCAATCTCGTTTATTGGTTTAATCCGCTTTTGTTCAAAACAGGTACAGGAGATTCGCCCGCTACTGCCGCTTTGCATGTTGCGAGCCACCTCCATGATGTCACCAACCACCGCACTGGCTGTTGGTCGCTGTCCAGCTCCCCGGCCATAGTGCATCACGTCCCCAACAAAATCTCCCCGAATGAAGATGGCATTAAATACATCATTAACTGAAGCCAAAGGATGGTTAACCGGGATAAAAGCTGGATGGACCCGGACATCAATTTCGCCAGCCTCTTCCTTAGCAATAGCCAATAGCTTCAAGGCGTAACCCAGTTCTTTACCGTACTCGAGGTCCAATGTCGAAATACGGGTAATTCCTTCAACATAAACATCTGGAAAAGTAACCCGAGTGTTAAAGGCAATTGAAGCCAAAATCGCGATTTTCCGCGCCGCATCATAACCTTCGACATCAGAAGTTGGGTCAGACTCCGCATACCCTAAAGATTTGGCTTCCTGCAGCACTTCTGCGTAAGTTCGTCCCTCACGGGCCATTTTAGTCAAAATATAGTTAGTTGTGCCATTAACAATACCCATCACAACCTGAATTTTATTAGCTGCCAAACTCTGTTTCAGAGGTATAATTATCGGAATCCCGCCACCGACACTGGCCTCAAAATAGAAATCGCGACCCATTTCCTGCGCTGTCTCTAGTATTTCGCGTCCATGGAGAGCAATCAGGTCCTTATTTGCTGTAACCACATTTTTTCCGGCGCGCAAAGCCCCCAGAACAAAGGTCCGGGCCGGTTCGATACCGCCCATTAATTCAACCACTATGTCAATTTCCGGGTCAGTCTGGATATCATTAAAATCATTGGTAACCACGCTTTCCGCCAAACCTAAAGCTGTCACTTTAGTGGGATCCAACTCTAATACCCGCTTAATTACCAAAGGCCGACCCAATCGCTGAGCAATATACTCCCCATTCTCTAAAATTACTTTAATTACCCCCGACCCGACAGTACCGCAACCCATAAGACCAATCTTAACCGCTTCACTGGACAACACTATTCTCCTCCCTGTCCTCTTAACCGGATAAAAAAACCAATGAAAAAACATTTAGAACCACAAGTAAGGTATGAGCAAAAATCCATTTTATTATAACACAACGAATTATCTGAAAACTAGGTAAAGTGCTTTTTCAAAGATACTTACTAAATCCCAGATTTTTTCTACTATAACAGGTAGTAGGTATTTGTGTTTATAGGTCAATTCATCCGGCATATAGCCATAAAAAATAAAATTTGATGTCAAAATTATATGCTAACTATTATAAAATAACAGTCATTGTTCTCCAATCCACCTCAGGAACTAGCCCGGCTTGTGCAGCGCGGCTAAGCAGAGTAGTTACTGCCTGATAGCCTATCTCACCTAGATTTTCAGTATACTCATTGACATAAAGATCGATATGCGCTTTAACTACTTCTGGAGATAACTCCTGGGCATGACTTAACACGTAATCCTGGGAAGCTTTTGGGTGGGCCCAGGCATATTTAACAGAAGCGCGAATCCAATTGACAATTGCTGGTAAGTCAAGAGAACGCCGGGCAATGATCGCTCCTAGCGGTAAGGGCAAGTTTGTCTGGTCCTCCCACCAACTGCCTAAGTCAACCACTTGCATCAGTCCATAGGCTGGATAAGTGAAACGGGCCTCGTGGATTACTAGCCCAGCATCAACAAGCCCATCACGCACCGCCGGCATGATCTCGTGAAACGGTAAAATCACTATTTCACCCACCCCTCCCGGTACCTGGGCAGCGGCCCACAGCCGAAAAAGCAGGTAGGCGGTTGAGCGCTCACTTGGTACGGCAATCCGACGGCCCGCTAAAACCGCCGGACTTAGGTTGCGACTAGCTTTGTTTAAGGTTAGGACTAACGGTCCGCAACCCCTACCCAAGGCCCCGCCGCAGGGTAAGAGGGTGTAGTCAGATAATACCCAAGGCAGGGCGGCATACGAAATTTTAAGCAAATCCAGCCCACTGCCGCTAGCAGCCAAACTGTTCGTGATATCAATATCAGCATAAGTGACATTAAGCTTCGGAGCGCCGGGAATTAGTCCGTGTACCCAAGCATGGAAAACAAACGTATCGTTAGGACAAGGAGAAAAGGCAATTTTCAACAATTCAATTCCCCCAATAGAACTGAGCTGACTGTGGTTAACATATCTAAGGCTTCTTTGATCCGCCAAGCGGCCCGATCACGTGGACCAACCAGGTTTGAGATCGCCCGAAGCTCCACTACCGGTATCCCATGTTCGACTGCAGCGAAAGCCACACCGTATCCCTCCATCGCCTCTGCGGCAGCTTCCGGCACCCGGGCGGCCAGTTGGGCTGATCTTGTGGCTGAACCCGTTACTGTGGATACTGTAAGCACGGGGCCAGTTTGCACCGGCAACCTGGCTGCGAGCAGTACGTTAG
>JAAZDI010000236.1 GCA_012512295.1 Syntrophomonadaceae bacterium | reverse complement strand
TTATGCAACTGGTTTCAGTCAATCGCAAGATTTACCAAGATTATCTACAGTTTTTAGACCGCGATATTCAAAATGAACTTGATTTATTAATAGGTGCATTAAAGGATAAACGGATCGCGATGGTAAACGCCACTTCGTTTGGCGGTGGGGTGGCCGAGATTCTGCATTCAATGGTTCCTTTGATGCGGGATATGGGACTAGCGATTGATTGGTGGACCCTTCAAGCAGCAGATGAGTTTTATTATGTAACCAAAATTTTTCATAACCGACTCCAGGGGCAGGAAGGGAGTATTACTGAAAGGGAAAAGGCGGTTTACCTCAAGTACTGTCAGCTCAACGCTGAGTTTATGCGCGATTGGGAGTACGATTTTATTGTGATGCACGATCCCCAGACTGCCGCTTTGATATCCTTTCGGGAGCCAAGGGGCCATGAAAAATGGATCTGGCGGTGTCATATCGATACCTCGAGTCCAAACCCGGAATACTGGGATTTTATTCATCAATTTGTTAGTCAATATCATGCAGTAATTTTTACGATTGAAGATTTTGTCAACGAAAGAGTCGACATTAAAAATATAACCTTTATCACTCCTTCCATTGATCCAATCAGCCCCAAAAATATACCGCTAGACAAAGATGAGGCGAAGCGTATTATTTCCCAGTTCGGGGTTGACCCCCATCGACCATTAATCACTCAGGTCTCTCGTTTCGACCCTTGGAAGGATCCTTTGGGTGTGATCGATACCTACCGCATTGTGAAAAAGGAATTTCCTAGCGTACAGCTAGCCCTAGTCGGATCTATGGCGACCGATGACCCGGAGGGGTGGGATTACCTGTATCGAACAATTCGACGAGCCGGGGAGGATTATGATATTATTATTGTCACCAACTTTAATGGGGTTTCCAATCGGGAAGTCAACGCCTTTCAAACCGCTTCAAATATCGTTCTTCAGAAATCATTAAAAGAAGGTTTCGGATTGACTGTTGCCGAAGGACTGTGGAAGGGATCCCCGGTGATCGGCGGTAATGTCGGGGGTATAAGGCTGCAAATTGAGGATGGAGTGACTGGCTTCCTAGTTAATACTGTGGAAGAATGTGCCGAAAAGGTTTTAATCCTTTTGCGCAATCCGCTCCTAGCGGATAGCATGGCCCAAGCCGGCAGAGAGCATGTCCGTCGGGAATTCTTGATTACCACCAATATTTTGCGTTATTTTAGACTATTTCATAGTCTGGCCAATAATTAAAAGCAGGTATAGAAAAGGCCTAAACCAAATTATGGTTCAGGCCTTGATTAAATCAAAGATATCATAAATCAGTCCCACCAGCTATACTTATTTTTCACTTTCGGTGGTTTTTTGTGAGTGAGGCGCCAACCAATACTTACAACGATTGCTAAAACAAGCAGACCTCCTAGGGCGGGAACTAGGTAACGTCGATTCCACATCTCTTGTTCTTGCATGGCCTTCGCAAATGCTTGGACCCGCTCCCAGGTCTGATTGCCTATGACTACTACCGAACTGCTATCGGCCAAACTTACCGGGGCTTGGGTTAATAAGATCAGACAGGCCAGAGTTACTGCCATACACAACTTTAGAGATGGGTAAATCTTCATAGAACCACCCCCTAAAATTAGGTTATAACAGAAATTGTAATTTTTCAAGGCTTTCGACATTACTATTCAAAAAAGGTTATTATTGTTTAGACTTTGTACTTGCTCCGCAAGTGACTTTTCATTACTTTTCCCATCGTATTTCTAGGTAGGGCCTCGATTTCGTAAATATTTTTCGGCCGTTTATAGCCGGCTAGTTTGGCTTGGCACAAAGCAGTAAGGGCAGTCAGATCAATGGTTTGTCCGGGTTTAGGGACAACCACCGCCACAACCCGTTCTCCCAGGTCATCATCAGGAACACCAATGACCGCTGCTTCTAGGACCGCCGGGTTGGTTTCCAGCAGGGCTTCTATTTCTTTCGGATAAACATTCATCCCGCCGGAGATAATCAGATCCTTGGAGCGTCCGACCAAAAATAAATACCCGTCACTATCCTGATACCCTAAATCCCCGGTCTTAAACCAATCGTCAATAAATGATTCGGCTGTTTTGTCTGGCATCTGCCAGTAACCTTGGAAGACGTTTTTACCTTTAATCAGGACCTCCCCAACCTCACCCGGCTTAACGTCTTTCCCAGTCGGGTCAACAATCCGCATGGCTACTCCCGGCAGAGGCAGACCTACGCTGCCCGGTTTGCGTACGCCATTCAGTGGATTAGAGGTATTAATTCCAGTTTCGGACATCCCGTAGCGTTCCAGAACCGTCTGGCCGAAGACTTGTTGAAAATGTTCAAAGGTGGTGGTAGAAAGGGGAGCGGAACCGGATATCCAGAGACGCATGGAACTGAGATTATATTGTTTTGGATTAGGTATTTGGAGAAGACGGTGATACATCGTGGGAACGCCCATGAAAACAGTACAGTGGTACTTGTCGATGGCCGCTAGGGTGGTCACTGGGTAAAATTTAGTATGGATTATCATCTCCATCCCGGCGTTTAATGCACCGTGAAAGGCAAATATCAGCCCGTGGACGTGGAAAATCGGCAAAACGTGGAGCAAGACATCTTGAGCCGAGTGGCCCCAGATATCATGGAGGGTGTTGATGGTAGCCAGCAGATTGGCCTGACTTAACATTGCTCCTTTGGAGCGGCCGGTGGTCCCGGAGGTGTAGATGATGAGTGCCGTATCGTTAGACTGGGCTGGACAAGCAGTTTGGTCTGGTTGGGCGGCGAGCAAAGAATCGAAGGACACTGGCCCAGTGTTGGAGTCAGTAATGACCACATGTTTAAGTTCGGGAAACTCGGGTGATTCCGGCTGGGCAAAATCAGCGTGGCTGGCGTCGGTGACAAATACCTTGGCCCGGGAGTCAGCCAGAAAGTAGGCGATTTCTTCCCGGGTAAAGGCTGGGTTAAGGGGGATAGTAATACTTCCTAATTGCAGGTTCGCTAGATGGGTATATAAAAACTCCAAACACTTGGGCAACTGAATGGCGACCCGGTCGCCTGGCTGAACCCCCAGGTCATTTAGGCCCTGGCGCACCCGAGCCGCTGCATCCCATAGTTGGCTGTAGGTAATAACTTGGTCATCGAATAGCAGACGCATATCCGGGTATTTTTCAATGTTGAGCTTAATTTGGTTGGCCAGGTTCATTGTCATAATCCCTCCCGTGTTTTCTTTATCCTTCAGTTTACTACTCTTGAAAGAGGGATGGAATACTCTGTCTGAGGATTAATCATTAATGGCAATGGCAAATTTGCTATAGACCAGTACTCAAGGTAGTTTATGTGGAAAAAGGCCAAGGTAATTCTTGGTTAGACGGTCAAGGTTAGAGTAAACCGTACCGCTTCATCTTACGCCAGAGCGTACTTTTATTTATCCCCAAGGCCTGCGCGGTCTTGCCTCGGTGCCCTTGAAACTGTTCGAGAGTTCGGCTGATCAAGGCAATTTCGCTTTCCTGCCGGGTTTGGTTAATGATCGGCCGGTTTGGGCTAGTTTGAGCTTGGTTATTTTTATAATTGAAGATATCTGAGGAATTGCCTTGAACCACTTCTTTCGGTAAATGCTCCAATTCAATTTGGTTACCCCGGCACAAGATAAAGGCGTGTTCTAAAATGTTTTCTAATTCCCGAATGTTGCCCGGGAACGAATAGCTTAGCAAAAACTGCAGCACCTCACCAGAAACCTGACTGATTCGTTTATCTTTCTTTAAATTAAGCTTACGGAGGAAGTGTTCAACCAGAAGCGGAATATCCTCTCGACGTTCGTTTAAAGAGGGTAACTTAATCCTTAGGATATTTAAACGGTAGTAAAGATCTTGCCGAAATGTTTTTTGTTGCACCATTTCCAGCAAGTTTCGGTTGGTAGCCGCAATGATCCTGACATCGGTTTTCACCGGAGTAGTTGCGCCAAGTGGTACATACTCTCTTTCCTGAAGAACCCGAAGCAGTTTCACCTGAAAAGCTGGCGAAAGTTCTCCGACTTCATCTAGAAAGATTGTTCCCTTTTCCGCCTGAGCAAACCGACCGGGTTTATTTTTTTTGGCATCGGTAAAAGCTCCCCGGACATAACCGAAAAGTTCGGATTCCAGCAGGGTATCCGGCAGGGCCCCGCAGTTAACCGCGATCAGGGGTTTATCACGGCGAGGGCTTAAATTATGGATGGCTTTGGCCATAAGTTCTTTCCCAGAACCGCTTGGTCCTTCAATTAAAACAGTCGCATCACTATCGGCTATATCTGGGAGAATGGAGAAGATTTCTTGCATCGTGTGGTTCTTGCTGATAATGTCTTGGAAGCTGTACTGCCTGGAAAGTTCTTTGCGCAATTCTTCCAGAGCTGAAAGGTCGCGAAAGGTCTCTACTCCGCCGATAAGACGGCCTGTTTGATCAGTGAGGATCGCAGTGCTGATACTGATGGGAATTTGGTCACCCTTGTGGTTAAGGACATTGATATGTAGATCGATAATTTCCTGACCCGTATTAATTGTATGTTTAAGAGCACAATTGTTTTGGCAGATATTAGCGTGAAAAACATCGTAGCACTTCTGACCGATCGCCTGCTCACGGGATACGCCGATAATTCTCTCCGCCGCTCGGTTAAATGATTTAATAATAAAGTTTCGGTCAACAGTAAAAATTCCATCAGCAACACTATCTAAAATTGTCTGGATATGGAGATTGTCCTGAAAGTCATGACTGATATCGTGACACATAAAAAGACCCTCCCGCAAATAATGCAACTATATTATTGCATCAATCATTGCAATAATGCAAGAGGACAAAGCTTTAAAATATATTTAATCAATAAACATTCTAAGACCGGTCAGGCAGGGAAAGCAGCGGTCAGGGAATTCGGTTTGTAAAGCAAACGTGCCCATTGCTCCGGTACAGTGTCCCAGGCCAATTCTTTGAACTGAATATTCCCTCAAAGCCCGGATCGTCTGCTTAACTAGTTCGGCAGAGGCCCCATTTAGGTGCATCCCGCCAATAACCATGTAAATACTGGTTTGACCAGTTAAGGCTTTAACCCGATCAAAGGTGGCCTTCAGGCCAGAATGACAGCAGCCCAGGATGACAATTAAACCCTTTCGACTCTCCAGAATTAAAGCCTGGTCGTCTTTGATAAGGTCTGGGTGGGTTCCCGCCCGGTCCTCAAAAAAGTGCTTTACCGTTAGGTCCGGTTGGCTTTTGGGTATTTCGCCGGTGGTTAGACATCCAGGAAAAAGAGCGACAGACTCACGGGATAAAGTAAACCGTTTGGAATTTATTATTTCTTTGGGCATTCCAATCTCCCTGGCTGTACCATCCGGCCGTCGATAAAACCGGGGCTTAAAAATATCGGGATGGGCATACACTTGAGCTACAGGGTTTAATTGGAGGATTTCGGCTAAACCTCCAGTGTGATCATAATGCCCGTGACTGATGACGATTTTATCTACTGCACTTAAATCAAGACCCAGGAGTTTAGCGTTAGCTAAGAGCAGGGGGCTTTGACCGGTGTCAAAGAGGATCCGGCCCTTACTGCTCTCAATGAAGACTGACCACCCGTGTTCAGCCTTTAAACCAGGAAGCTGGACCGTATTTTCCACGAGAATACTAATGCATGTAGTTGAATTACTAGGAGAAGACATAGCTTTAACCTCCATCTTTGGCATTGTTACCAGTTTTTATTATTGTTCTTCATCTATTGGCTCAAATTCCCAGGCGCACCAGATTCCGGGTGGAGTCTCGTCAGGCGGACAGCAGAGACAAGTCGTCTTGAACCGGCTATCTATCGTAGAGGCGAACGAAGAGTATTCGCAGTATCCGGGTGATTTGTTGTTACTTTGTATTTTCCTGCTAACCGCCCATGCTTGTTAGGCACAACCGCCAACGAAAATAACACAAACAACAATATCCGTATTATTTACTTACTAACGCTGTCGCTATTGTCAGGTTGGCATGAATCCTGCAATAAAGATGATAAGTGGACTTATCATTAAACTTTTAAACCTATATGAGTGTTGTAAATTGGGAAGGCGAATAAACGATTAAAAATAACAAAATAGGGTGATACTTATGAAAATTGGTATTGCCAAGCACCAGGAATTTGTAGCCTCAGTTAACACTATTATTTGTGGTAGTATTGACAGTTTTTCTTTGAGGCTTTTAGAGGATCATAAGATTACCGTTATTTCTGGGCAACATGGTCAACTACAAGATGTTTTGGACCGATGGTTAAAGCAACTAGGGGACGAGTCTTGAAAAACACTGTTGGTTAAGCTAGAGTTTACCATAAAGTTAACTATTGGTTAGCAAGACAATAACACTTTTATTTTCGTTTGTGTTATTATTTTGGTGGTTGTGCCCTGCGAGCACTAGGTGGGTAACTAAAATAATTGATGACAAAGATCAGGAGGGATTAACCCGGTGAACTGTAAGCCGAATCAATGCAGCACTTGTCATTCTGCGACTTGTGGAGAAAAGAAACCAAATGGCAGTCAACAGCAGTCAGGGATTGAAAGACTCGCTACTCACCAAATGAATACGATTAATCATGTTGTGGCCGTAATGAGCGGTAAAGGAGGAGTTGGGAAATCTTCCGTCACCGCTTTACTGGCATCAGAATTGAGTCGCCACGGCTTTAAAACAGGGATCCTGGATGCTGACATGACTGGGCCTAGTATCCCTAAGATGTTTGGGATAAAAGAAAGGCCGAAGGCAGATCGGAACGGTATATATCCTCCGGCTTCAAATAGTGGGATTAAGGTTATGTCAGTTAATCTTTTGCTGGCAAAAGAAGATGATCCAGTAATTTGGCGGGGTCCGGTCATTGCCGGGGCAGTACGCCAATTCTGGTCCGAAGTAATTTGGGGAAAACTCGATTTTCTTCTGGTGGATTTGCCACCGGGGACCGGGGATAGTCCGCTTACCGTAATGCAGTCTCTTCCGGTTAATGGTGTGGTAATCGTCTCCTCTCCCCAGGATTTGGCCCATATGGTAGTTCGAAAAGCAATCAAGATGGTCAACAAGCTCGCCATCCCGATTTATGGCATTGTCGAAAACATGAGCTATTTGCAATGCCCTCATTGCCAAGAAGCAATAGAGATCTTTGGCTCTCGAACCGAGGCACAGGATAACCCGGAGATACCGATATTAGGCGAAGCACCGCTTGATCCGGCCCTTAGTCGAATGTGCGATGAAGGAGTCGTGGAGTTTTATACCAGTCAGTGGATTACCAAAATCGCTGAAGGGATACTAGCAAAAACGATAAAAGGGAAAAATTAATGCCATTAAGTTGCAGAGTTGCAAGTAGTGCGATTGCATCAATTGCATTTTTGAAAAAGTATAAGTTCGTGTTTAACCGACATTTAGTTTGTAAAATAGCATTGTATCGTGTCATTCTGAGCGAAGCGAAGAATCCTTGGTTATATTTATTAAACAGATTTACTTTTTCAAAAGGATTTTCGATATAGTAGCTAATTTTGGCGCGGTTTTTGCATATTAAGTGGTATATGGATAAAAATCAATTTATGGTAAGATGCCTCAAAGTTTAGCCGGAAAGATCTGAATTATTGCGAATCAATTATTACGAGTCATAATTGAAAGGAAGTAACTTACCCAATGATGTGTTCGGCGGCCACATCCTGGGAAGTTATATGGTAGTCTTAGGGTAAATTCTTAAGGTATACTGTTATCCTCCAAACACTTGTGTAAGCCACCCCAGTATCTCTGGTAAAGGCAAAAACCTGACCAGGCAGAATCCCCCCAATAAGGGGGATTCTGCATTTTGTATGCATGTTAATAAGGTTCTATAGTGCTAAAAAATGCAGGAATTTTAAACTTTATGTCGAATTAAAAACGTTAGCAAAGATACCAAACAAAGGAAAAATAACAAATAGGTGGTGAGGCGAAAGCAAAAAGTTTGTCTATAATATTTTGAATATTTGAAAAGATGGGGGGATTATAATGAAGAGAAATTGCATTAATAAAGGC
>JAAZDI010000235.1 GCA_012512295.1 Syntrophomonadaceae bacterium | reverse complement strand
GTATCTAAGCCTACAGGAAAGAACTGACTGAAATAGAAGTAGAACTTTAGCACCGCAGAAACTGCCCAACAGGAAAGAGGCGCGACTAGTTAAATAAAAGGAGCGCCGTATCTAAGCCTACAGGAAAGAACTGACTGAAATAGAAGTAGAACTTTAGCACCGCAGAAACTGCCCAACAGGAAAGAGGCGCGACTAGTTAAATAAAAGGAGCGCCGTATCTAAAGAAAAGAGTAAAGAGTAAGGAGAGTTGTTTATGCGAGTTCCTTTGACCTGGCTGAAGGAATATGTAGATATCAAGATATCCCCGGAGGAACTGGCCCGGCGACTGACCATGGCTGGAATCACCGTAGAGAACATCGACAAATTATCAACTCAGGAGGTAGTCCTGGAGTTGGAACTGACGCCGAATAGAGCAGACTGTTTGAGCCTGTTCAACGTCGCCCGGGAAGTGGCGGCAGTTACCGGGGAAAAGCTGCACCTGCCGGAAGTGATTGTCCCGGAAACCGAAGAACGAATTGAAGACTTAGCCGGGGTTGAAATCGAAGCGCCCGCGCTGTGTGATCGTTATCTGGCCCGAGTGATCCGAAATATTCGAATTGCCCCTTCCCCGCTCTGGATGCAGGAGCGGCTGCAAGCAGCCGGCATTCGCCCTATCAACAATATTGTCGATATAACTAATTATGTGATGCTAGAAACTGGTCAGCCACTGCATGCTTTTGATTACGATACGCTCACTGACCACCAAATTATTGTCCGGCAAGCCCGGCCAGGAGAAACCTTAAACACCTTAGACAAGACGAAGCGGGAATTAACCCAAGAGATGCTGGTCATCGCCGATAGCCAGAGGCCTGTAGCTCTAGCTGGAGTGATGGGCGGCCTGGAAACTGAGGTAACTGAAAGGACCCAGACTGTCTTGCTTGAGTCAGCCCACTTTGACCGGGTCAGTATTCGGCGCACTTCACGTCAATTGGGCTTACGGTCTGAATCTTCCATTCGGTTTGAAAAGGGAACCGATATTGAAGGAGTAGTATTGGGGGCCAATCGAGCTGCCCAGTTAATGGCCGAATTAGGGGCTGGCCAACCGGTCGCCGGGGTCATTGACCGGCACCTTAACCCCCGTCAACCGCACAGCATTTCCTTGCGGATTTCTCGAACTAATAGTTTGTTGGGGACGGACCTTAGCCAATCCGAGGTTATTAACTTACTTGACCGGTTACAACTGAAGCTAGTGATCAAAGATCATGATTCAGTAGTAGTGGAGGTTCCTTCTTACCGAGGGGATTTAGAACGGGAAGAAGATTTGATTGAAGAGATTGCTCGACTCCACGGCTACGATCGAATCCCAATCACTCTCCCCAGCGGAACAACGACTCAGGGAATGAAAACGACCCGACAAAAGGCTGTTGATCGGACGCGTGATCTGCTTACCGCTTGCGGCCTGACCGAGGTGGTTACCTTTAGTATGGTCAGCCCGCGCGTGTTTGACCGGATCGGTCTAGCCGCTGATGACCCGTTGCGTCGGGTGATGGTTCTGGCCAATCCACTTAATGAGGAACAGAGCGTTTTACGAACCACGCTAATTCCCAACCTTCTCGAAGTAGCTGCGCGTAATTACAACCGACGAGTGACTGATGTCGCGGTTTTTGAGCTCGGTCGTGTTTTTCTCCCAGCCGAAGACGGCAATCCTGGGGTTTTACCGGACGAAAAGCTTTATGTGGCCGGTCTAACCATGGGCGATTTATTGCCTGGTTGGAGCGCTTCGCCTCAACCAATGGACTTCTTTTACCTCAAAGGAGTGGTTGAAGAATTGCTGACCGGTCTGGGGATCAAAGACTGCGCCTGGCAAGCCGCAACCCTGAGACCCACTTTTCACCCGGGCCGCAGTGCTGAAATTTATGGTGCTGGAGAGTTATTAGGCTTAATCGCGGAGATTCATCCGGACGTGTTAGAGGAGTACGGCCTGCCTAAACGGACTTGGGTTTTTGAGTTGAACCTTGACCAGGTCCTGGCGGTGATGAGCCCGGTTAAGAGCTATTCCCCCTTAAGTCGATACCCCAGTGTCCAAAGAGACTTAGCGCTCATTATTCCCGAAAGTCTGCCAGCAGCCAAGGTGGAAACTAAAATTTGGGAGTCCGGGCAGCCTCTGTTGCATCAAGTAACCCTGTTTGATGTCTACCAGGGTAAACCAATTCCTGAAGGATACCGAAGTCTGGCTTATTCACTGATTTACCAAGCGAGTGATCGAACCTTAACTGATGAAGAGGTCAATGAAAGACATCAATTGGTGCGGGATACCCTTAGTCGAGAAATGGGTGTTGAATTGCGTTAATCAACATAAACCATATGTACAACCTCTCCACAATTAGCATGATCATCCAGAAAGACCCTCTGATCTATGTGTCAGAGGGTCAACTTCGTGCGTATGTAGTGATTAGTCTTGATACCTGAATTCAATAGCTCCCTACTTCTATAATTGGGGATTACCCTGTTCAAAATTCAGATGGTGCAAAGTCTCCATCTGAAGCCCAGTGCGCAGCGAAGTTGGATTAGTTCACTGGACCTTTATGTCTAGTTATATCTAGCCCACTGATTCTGCTGGGCTATTGGAGATTAATTTGTTAATTTCCGGCTCAGTTAAGGTTTCCTTGATCCAAAACCGAGATAAGGTTGACAGGTCGATGGTTCGGGGTTGTTTTAAACGACGATGCTTTGCATCGAAGATAATTCTTATCACCGGTTTTTGGGGGTGGTCTTTATGGGTTTCCGTCACAACCGCTATTTCACCGGTATTTAGTAAAACTATGCTGCCCACCGGAAAAGCAGCTACATTAGCAATTAGATGGTTAACTACTAAAGGATCAAAATGTTTACCTATACCATCCTTAACAATCGCGAGGGCCAGATTAGTCGGGTAACCTGGCCGATACTGGCGATCAGCAATTAGCGCATCAAAGACATCCGCCACCGCGACAATTCGAGCGTGTTGAGTAATTTGGTCCGCTACCAGCCCTCGGGGGTAGCCGGTCCCATCCCAACGTTCATGGTGCTGAAAAGCGACATGAGCAGAGAGAAGGGAGATCTCCTGATTAGTTCTAAGGATCTCAAAACCAAATTCAGAGTGTTTCCGAACACAATTAAACTCTATTGGGGTTAATGGTCCTGGCTTATTTAAGATGTCTGTACTGATTAAGGTTTTACCAATGTCATGCAACACAGCTCCAATCCCAATCTCTTGGAGTTTAAGCTGGTCATATCCCATCGAAATAGCAATGATGATTGAGAGGATACCGACATTGATTGAGTGCCCGAGAAGATAGCCGTCATAGGTCCGAATATCTTCTAAATTGAACAAAACGTTACGATTCGCTAGTAATTCATCAACTAGCAAAGCGACGCTTTTTTGGACGGACCTTATATTCAGCTTACCTCTTTTCTTGAGATACTCAGAGGTCTCTTTCAGCGTCTGAGTGACATAGACCCGGGTTTTTTCGGAGACAATGTCAGGAACATCTATGTTCGACAGACCATCTTTGATATAAATCGAAGCGAACCCTAATTGAGAAAGCCTTTGGATATATTTAGAAGTCAGGATAGTATCCTGGGTTAGTAAAATTTGACCTTCGGCATTTAAGATTGAGCGCCCAACGACCATCCCTTCGTGTAATAAATCAATCGGTACTCTTCTCATAGTAAAGCTCTCCACATTAAGCCAAAAAGTAATATATTCTCTATGATAACAAAGGCAAACCGTGAAGTTGTTAGTTGTTGCTTTTTCAATTTACCATGTTTATAAAGAAAAGTATACCTAAATCGAATATGTTATAATGATGATATTTAAGTTTGACTGGGTTAGGGGAATTAGAGTTTGCGATGTTAAAGCGCTATCGCCTTTTAATTCTACTGCTCGGATTGCTCTATTTGACAACTGTTGTTATCCTAAAGTATCAGGATTTACTGTTTTTTTCTCCAGTTCAGATCAAGACCTATGGTGATATTCGATTTCAGAAGGTGTTCCATTGGCAACCGGATCTGCAAATCAAAATGCACCATATCCAATTGGCAAACAGTGAAGACATTAAGGTTATCCATTTAGGCAATTCAACAGTTTGGGGGGCATATGTGGCCCCAGAAGAAACGCTGTCCAGCTTTTTAAATCAAAAGCTGTATAAAGACCAAACGCAACGGGTCTTTAATTTCGGTTATCCAGGAGCTTGGGCCGATAAACAGGCTTATTATTTTAATGAAGCTCTTAAGTTTAACCCGGATTTATTTTTATTGGGTGTTTCCCCAGTGGACTATCCGGATCTTGCTTATCTACTACGAAAAAGTCCAGATTACGCTTCGGCTTTTAGTCAGGTTACCTATACGGATTCACTGGTTGACTCCTGGCAAAATCTGAGATTTTTAACCAGCGAAAATAAACAATGGGTTTTGCATAACCTAATCGGCAACCTGTTTCCTTTATCAAAATATGGTAATGTCTATCAGCATTATCTACGGACCAATTTGTATTGGCGTTTCTTGGAGGTGCGTCGGGCCTTGGGATACTCCGACATTCCCCGCTATGAGCAACCAACCGGACCCTATGTGCCCCCTGATTCACCTAAGGTGACTTTTGAGAAATACCCTCTGAGTTCACCTAGTTATCAGGCGTTAGAATACATGCTCAGCGAGGCAACTGCTCGCCAAATTCCAGTTATTCTATATTTAGAGCCCCATATCTACCGACAGGAAAATTTTGAACCGGGGCTTTATGAAGCTTCGGTTAACCAAATCAAGAAAATTGCTCAGGATTATCACCAGGTAGTTTTAGAATTTGCCGAACTAGAGGACCCGAAGTATTTTGTTGACTGGGACCATTTAAACCCCCAGGGTAACGAGAAGCTAGCCGAAAAACTGGCACCTTACGTTGCCCACAAGCTGGCAGATTAATAAATTCAAAGGTTGAACAGCTTTTTATTTACTAACCGCCTATGCCCGGCTAGGGCACAACCACGGATGAAAATGACACAAACTATAAGATACGTGTTATTTTCTTTACTAACAGGGTGAAAATGTGGAATTACATGAGTTGTATCGAGTAATTAACGTCTTTGTGGATTTATTGCGTCATACTGATTTTGTGGCTGGATTTTTAGTTGTCATAATTTTCGGTGCTTACCGCCTCATTCGGCCAATCAGCTTAAACTTCGTGATTGTTAACCTGTTGAGTCTTGCCTTTTTGATTATTATGTATAATCTGGACACGATCGTGGTGGCCAGCATTATTACTTTGTTCATTTTCGGGCTTTGTCAAGGAATCGCGAGATTGACTGGGAGAATCCGCTGGGTTTTCGCCTTGGTTGGGATACTATCTGCTGTGGGGCTTCTGGCAGTCTATAAATATTCCTTAATTCGGGAAGGCATAGAGTTTTTCTATCCTTCTTTTAGTCTGACTGTTCAGATTTTTGGCATCTCGTACTTCACCTTTAAGCTGATTCATGTCATAGTTGATACGTATTGTCGCCGAATCGAAGCGGTTGGTTTAAGAAGCCTTCTTTCTTATATCTTCTTTTTCCCCGCTTTTTTATCTGGTCCGATTGATCGTTACCAAAACTTTAGCGGTTTTCGCCGGCATTGGGGAACAATGGCTGAGCAGGATTTTAATTATGGCTTGGAGCGGATTATCTATGGACTCTTCCAAAAGTTTGTGCTGGCTGACTATATTCGCGACTGGATAATGCCGGTTTTAGGGAACATATATCAATTTCCCCAGGGTTATGTAGCTCTGTGTGCGGCCATGTATTCTTTTCAACTCTATTTTGACTTTGCCGGCTACTCAAATCTAGCCATTGGCACAGCCCGTCTGTTTGGCTATCGGTTGCCAGAAAATTTTAACCGTCCTTACTTAAAGCGTAATCTACGGGAGTTTTGGCGAAGCTGGCACATGAGTCTAACCAGTTGGCTGCGCGATTACGTCTATATTCCTCTAGGAGGAAGCCGTCGCGGTTACTGCCGGACCCTGTTGAACACTTTGGTGCTGATGGTGGTGTGTGGAATTTGGCACGGAAGCACCTGGAATTTTTTGATTTGGGGTGTCTATCACGGATTGGGTCTGGTGACGGTCAGAGTGTATGGTAGTTTGTTACAGGCTCTACCTGATGCTAGGCTCTGGAATCAACTAAAGGATTTTTTGGAGCACAGTTGGTTCAGTTATGCAGTTAGTTTAGTTATCACTTTTATCTTTGTGGCTGTTGGATGGGTGTTTTTCTTTAATTCCTGGGAAGCCAGTCTGCAAATTATCCGGTATGTCGTTTCTGGTGATTAATAATCCTTAGACCCAGAGGAACCAAAGCAAAAACAAATCGGGACAACGAAGTCTTGTCTGTAGGTGGTGTTAAAAGAAAATGAAAAAATTTGATCGCTTGGTGTTTTACCGAAGGTTAATCGACCGAGACAGCGCACCTGCCCCCATGTCCCGAATAATCAAAGTGCTATGGTTGTTTCTTTTGCTCGTTGCTTTTTTAATTTTAAAAAAACCCGATTCAAGTTTTATTTATGGGGGTTTTTAACGATCCAGAAAAAGGATTTTCTCTCTAAAGCACCGAATTTTAGATTAAGATGTCGAAGGGGAGGCGGTGACCTTGAAAAGTCCAGCAGAGACCCAGGCTGAACAGTCAAGGGTTGCAGTGAAAATTTATGGGGAAGAATATGTGGTGCGAGGAACGTCTTCTCGAGAGCACATTCTTAATATTGCCGCTCAGGTGGATGAGAAGATGTCGCAAATATCCCGAAGAAACCCTAGCCTTTCTACCAAAAAGCTGGCGATACTAACGGCGCTTAAT
>JAAZDI010000234.1 GCA_012512295.1 Syntrophomonadaceae bacterium | reverse complement strand
GCAATCCTACATTTCCCGCCTGGAAAAACGGATTATCAAAAGACTAAGAAAAGAGATTTATAAAATGGAATAAGGTGAGACATTTAAGAGAACTCGTTCAGTTTCGTTGAATATCGGGGCTTCAGGCGAAGACTCTATTCCACCTGAAGTCTGAACAAGGCAACCCCACTTAAAAAAGTAGGGGTTTTTTTGAACTCAGATAAATTAGATAGAATGATCGAGTCTTTATGCGAGGATATATGCCTCGCTTTTTTATTTGCTCAGAATAAAAAATATAAGCCAAGGGGATAATTCTATTAAATAAAAAACACCCTAATGAGCCACTCCTATTAAGCAATCCTTAAGACTACCTAAATAATGCAGGCAGCAGGGGGTTTGTGAATGACGGTAAACAAGGTGGAGATCTGTGGGGTCAACACCTCAAAACTGCCGGTCCTCGGAAACAGTAAAATGCGGGAGTTGTTTAAAGCGGTTCAAAGTGGTGATCGAGAGGCCAGAGAAAAGCTGGTCAATGGAAACCTTCGCTTGGTGCTTAGTGTGATTCAGCGGTTCACTAATCGGGGTGAATACGTAGATGACCTTTTTCAGGTAGGTTGTATCGGGCTTATTAAAGCAATCGATAACTTTGATCTGTCGCAAAACGTTAAGTTTTCTACTTACGCTGTGCCGATGATAATAGGTGAGATACGACGTTACTTGCGGGATAACAATCCAATTCGGGTTAGTCGGTCACTCCGGGATGTAGCCTATAAAGCGCTGCAGGTACGAGACGCTCTGGTTAACAAAAATTCCCGCGAGCCTTCCATTAATGAAATTGCGCAGGAACTAGATCTTCCGCGAGAAGAAATCATCTTTGCCCTTGATGCCATTCAGGAACCGATTTCATTATTTGAACCCATCTATCACGATGGGGGGGATCCTATCTTTGTCATGGATCAAATCAGTGATGATAAGAATCAAGATTTTCACTGGCTGGAAGGTATAGCAGTGCGAGAAGCACTTCGAAAATTAAGTGATCGAGAGAAGTTGATTTTATCTCTACGTTTTTTTGAGGGTAAGACGCAAATGGAAGTAGCGGAAGAGATTGGAATATCCCAGGCCCAGGTATCTCGTTTAGAAAAAGCAGCTTTAAATCATATGCGGAAATATGTGTAGAATTGAAAGGGGTTAACGCTTGTTAAGCAAGTCTAATCGCCGACGGCTTTTGGCCTGTGGGATGATATTTATCTTGTTGTTCATCGGATCTGCTATCGTTAAACAGAGTACCCCGGTTTCCATCCCGGCTTTTAAATATGATAGTGTTCTCCGTTTTCACGTAATTGCTAACAGTGATTCTGAAACTGACCAAGCAATAAAGTTAGAAGTCCGAAATCGCAGCCTCCAGTTTCTTCAGCCCCTGCTTGCCCAAACGACCAATGTTTCCGACGCCAAAAAGGTTGTTAGCGAAAACCTAAGTCACATTCAAAAATTGGCCCGGGATATAGTTGTTGATTATGGATTAGAGTACACTGTTACAGCGGAGATGGGCAGTTTTACCTTCCCAGCGCGACTGTATGATAATATAGTTCTTCCGGCTGGTGATTACGACGCTCTGCGTATCTCCTTAGGTCAGGGAGGCGGGCAAAACTGGTGGTGTGTTTTGTTTCCTCCTTTATGTTTCGTGAATGGTTCGGGTGGTTTGGTTTTCGACGATTCACAGTGGTCTGAAGAAGAGGAGTCTCTTCAGCCGGTTTTTGCTCCGGTATCGGACAACGAGTCAAGTCAGGCCTCAATTCGTTTTAAGTTTTGGGAGTGGTGGAGTAAATAAGCTGCTAAAATCATGTTCGCGTTGTGTTTTAACGGGAGTCAGTGATTGACGGTTTGCATCAGAGAACGAAGAGTTAAAACACGCGCGTTGTTATTTTCAAAGCAGATACAAAATAGACAAAAAACCCCCGGCTTGCTCATATATTTAGATATAGGGAGTCGGGAGGTGATCGATAAATGGTCCGAGTGTCTGATCTAAGAATGCGCGACGTGGTAAATGTAGTCGATGGTCGCCGCCTAGGAATGATCAAAGACTTTGATCTTGATGTAGAGGTTGGCCGGATAAGGTCAGTCCTTCTTCCCGGGTCAGGAAAAATCCTAGGTTTCTTCGGCCGCAATGATGACCTGGAGATCCCCTGGGATAACATCATCAAGATTGGAGTCGATGTTATTTTAGTAAACTTGCCCTCATTTACCGATGTACGGCGCAGTAATGAATCGGAATTAAACGGGCGTGAAACATAAAGCCGCCTTACCTACTTTTCATTCTTCTCTGCTAATTTATTGTTATTATATCCTCAACTAGTCCGGTATGCTTGATTTGAAAGTCTGCCTGGACCTGAACCCGGACAGTTGGGAAGATTTCATCCCACTGATCTTTAATGTCTTTCCAAACTTTCGGGTTTAAACGATATAGGATATCTCCAAAACCCAAGGCGTCTGCACCTATAGCTTGAATCTTGGTCACTGCTTTCAGGCAGCGATATTCTACCTCTTGATTAATCAATTCCTCCAGCTTTCTAATATTCTCTTCGTTCAGTTCGATAACCGTGTCTGATTCTCTAAAATCACCCTGTCCTTTAAGGTTAACTACAAAAGTAATTCCGTTGTAATTAATTACTGGGTTAACCTGAGTTTTTACATTGCGAAATAAGTAACTGGTGTCTTTTTGGGTGGCAGCATATGCTACCGGAATTACTCCGCTGCCGGCTTGATTAGTGATCAATAGAAACCCTTGACTTTCCTCAGGATCTAATAAACCAACCATTTTATTCCCGGAAAAAATCGCTGAACCTTCAATAACAGGGGTCTTATGCTGTGGTGGGACCCCTCCTTCTTCACTTCTCCCTTCGGTAACACTATTGGCCCTATTCTGCGTGTTATTGTCTGGTTGCTTGATAGGGGAACTTTCTTCCAGGGGTGTAATAGTTCTTAAATATGACACTGCAGGTTCTCGGCCGGGGGTCATTAGGTCATATAAGACATTAAATAGATTGGCACTCGCAGCCATAGAACTTCGGTGCAAAAATTTGCTTATCCCCTTAATTTCTGACGTGGTTAAACCTTCTATTTCCGGTTGAGACTGAAGTGTTTCAAATGCTGTACCTTCACAGACCATCACCAATGTTCGCAGATTTATATCTTTGTGACGAGTCGCAAAATCAACTACCGGGGCGATGCCTTTTTTCGCTAGTTCTTCGCCGATGATGATTACCTGAGTATGGCTCATGAAAAGCTGCCTGGAGGTACGCAGCCCCGATTGCCTAAGCGCATCTGAGATGGTTTCTCCTTCAAAGGAAATTACTCTGCCTGCCCCAAGAATTCCAGCTTTTCCGCTGCTTCCTCCAGCTCCTCCGGCTCCTTTTGTTTCCTCTAGACTGGCTGGTTGTTGAGTAAGTATTGATAGACGGATTTTGGGTTGATCGCCTACCATTATCTGATCAAATCCTAAACCGGTGACTACATTTAGAAACTGGATTTCCCTCCGGTCCCAACAACCTGTAAACAGTAATGGGAGAGTAATTAATAATACCACGATAGTTACGTTAAAGCTTATTAAGCTTGGCGTTAATTTCATTATCATCCCTCTTTTTTCTCAGTAATGCGATAATTAAAACTAAACCTGGAATGATTAACTCAATGGTGTAGGCATAAAATGGCCAGAACTTGGTTAAAAACTCGACTATTCGATAATGGCTGTGGTATACGGTAGTGGCGATAATAACAATGATGATGCTGATGGGGATTATAGTATGGCGGTAATTATTTAACCCTAAAGTTGTCGCCGCAGCAATACAGCAGGTATGAATGAAGATGGCCAGTTTAATAATTGTCCCGGCTATCCAGATAATAACAAGCAGCAGCTCTACACGTTCCAAAAAATCAGCTAGAGAGATATACCTTATTAAACTGTGCACCGGATAAGCCAGACATGACGTAACTAGGTCACCAAATACTCCGATGGTACCAGCAAAAACCGCTGCAGCGAATACACCGGACATGAATATCGTACCCAAGCCAGTTTGTAGGGCTTCCTCCTTCCGATTCAGGTAGGGCAGAAGCATTAAAATTAAAAATACCTCTCCGCGCCAGGCCGCGGGAACCATACTTCCCTTTAATATTGGTATTAAACCATCTTCTAAAAATGGCCGAAAATTTATCAGACGTGTTTCATTCGCTACTAAACCTAAGATAAAAAGAACCGATATAACAAATACAGAAAAAACCAGTCCGTTTTGCCGAGCAATAACTTCAATGCCTAGATAGACCCCATAGGCAGCTACGCAGACTAAAACCACAGTGAATACTAGGAAGGGGGTTTCCGGGAGAAAGGCCACATGGATAAATTCCACTCCTTCCGCCACAACTACGTTCGTGAGATGAATAAACACCAGCGTATAGGCTGCTGCCAAAAGCTTGCCGGGTATCATACCGAGTATCTTTGGCAAATACTCAGTAAACACCTGCCGGGGATAGCG
>JAAZDI010000233.1 GCA_012512295.1 Syntrophomonadaceae bacterium | reverse complement strand
CCATAAACCCACCGGCAACTTAATACTTAAGCAAATGTTCGTAATCTCTTATCAGCCTCATTAAAATGAGGGGGTCTAATTTACCGTCACACTTTTTTGGTTCTCCGTAATTAGGACAATTTTTACAAAAATCATTAGTTAATACTTTGCCGGTAGTATCGAAAACAAAATTATAACAATCGGTTATTACTACACACCTAAAAGCAGAGCCCATACATATTCCCCCTAATTCCATCTTCCCGGATGCAATAAGGCTCATTCTTAGAATATATTAAAGCAGCCAAACACTAAACTCAAAACCTTAATTTATTAAAAGTAACACCGCTTTCTTGCCTAGCGGCTTGAAATCTGAAGTTAATTCTTATAATCCAGCTTTTTGAATAATTTATAAAATCAAACTCACATGTAAAAAACTTATCCCTTTTCGGATAACGGTCGATATTTTTGGGGTTGAAAAAGTCGAGTATCGTTAAAGCAGCTTTGGTATTATGGAGGTACGAAAAGGGGTGAAATAATGTTACGCGAATTAAATCATGTGATTGACTATATTGAAGACCATTTAACCGATGACCTATCTCTTGAAATGATTTCTGAATATGCCGGGGTTTCTGACTATCACTTTAGAAAGATATTCTTTTATCTTTCAGGGTTGACGCTTAGTGAATATATCAAAAACAGAAAACTGTCGGAAGCAAATAAGGATTTATTAGATGGGGAAAAAGTAACAGAAGTTGCTCTCAAATATGGTTATCAGTCATTGGACGGCTTTACTCGAGCCTTTAAAAAATGGAGTGGGTTTTTACCGTCAGATGTAATAAAAAAAGGCATGAGTAAATCGTTCCCCAAACTTTCATTCGTAATAACCGTTAAAGGAGGAATTCCGATGGAATTTAGAATTGAAGAAAAACCAGCATTTAATTTAGTCGGTGTAAGCAAACGCGTTCCCATGCAATTTGAAGGGGTTAATAACGAGATTGTTAAGCTTGCAGAAAGCATAACGGACGAACAAAGAAAAGAAATGCATTCTCTGCAAAATATCGAGCCTTATGAAATCGTCAATGCTTCTTATGATGCTGACGCTAATTTTTTAAAAGAAGAAGGGGATTTAACTCATCTGATAGGTGTTTTAACGACCAAAGATCAAGTAAGTGATCTCTTAGAAAAAGTGCCGGTCGAAGCCGGCACTTGGGCAGTATTTCCAAACGAAGGGCCATTTCCTTCTACTTTACAAAATACAATGGCAAGAATATATTCAGAATGGCTTCCTTCTTCCAATTACGAAGTAATTAATGCCCCTACTTTTTCTTTTACAAAAATGGATGAACATAAAAAGGATTACGCTTATAGTGAAATTTGGATTCCGGTCAGGAAGAAATAAAAACCATGTTATGAGTTACGGGAACCCGATTACTTTCCTACCGCTTTTGCAAGGGCATTATCCAGGTCAAAGATCAGGTCTTCAACATCCTCCAAACCGATTGATAAACGAATTTGGTCCGGGGTTACTCCAGCCCTCTTCTGATCTTTCTCGCTTAACTGCGAATGAGTCGTAGTGGCCGGGTGAATAACCAACGATTTGGCATCAGCTACGTTGGCCAAATAAGAGAAAAGTTCTAGACTGTTAATGAAGCGTTTGGCAGTCTCTAGATCACCCTTTATCCCGAAAGTGAATATAGAACCGGCGCCCCGTGGCAAATACTTTTGGGCTAAATCATAGTACTTATTGCCCGGTAGACTGGGATAATTCACCCAGGAAACGAGAGGATGATCATTAAGCCATTCCGCAATCTTGCGAGCGTTACTGACGTGTCGCTCCACTCTTAAAGAAAGACTCTCTAAACCTTGGAGAAAAAGAAACGAATTAAACGGGCTCAGGGCAGCTCCGGTGTCCCTCAATAGCTGTACCCTGGCTTTCGTCACAAATGCCGCAGCCCCCACATCAATTGCATACCTTATCCCATGGTAACTTGGGTCCGGTTCAGTCAGCCCCGGGAAGCGACCGCTGCCGATCCAATCAAATTTGCCGCTATCCACTATCGCCCCACCAATTGATGTACCATGTCCCCCAATAAATTTAGTTGCTGAATGCACCACGATATCTGCCCCGTACTCGATAGGCCGCAGCAAATAGGGGGTGGCAAAAGTGTTGTCCATAATCAAAGGTAAACCATTTTCATGAGCAATTTTGGCTACAGCTTCAATATCGATAATATTAATGCCCGGATTTCCGATACTTTCTATGAAAATGGCCTTTGTTTTTTCAGTGATGGCCTTTCTGAAGTTCTCCGGCTCGTCCGGATCAATGAACACTGTCTTAATGCCGTATTTCGGCAGCGTATATTGGAATAGGTTATAAGTTCCGCCGTAAAGGGTGCTTGCGGCCACTATTTCATCGCCGGCACCGGCAATATTCATGATCGAATAAGTGATGGCAGCTGAGCCGGAGGCCAGAGCCAACCCGGCGACACCACCTTCCAGGGCAGCCAATCTTTGTTCAAAGACATCAGTGGTTGGATTCATCATTCTGGTGTATATATTACCGGCTTCCTCCAGGGCAAAAAGTCTGGCCGCATGGTCAGCATCTTTAAAAACATAAGATGTAGTTTGATAGATCGGCACTGCCCGCGCTCCGGTGGTGGGATCAGGTTTTTGGCCTGCATGGACCTGCAGGGTATCAAATTTGTACTGGCGTTGGCTCATCACAATTCCCCCTATTATTTATTTTCATTATCCAGGGTTACATATTTAAAGAAGGTTAAGTGCCCCTTGAGTTGTTAGTAGATGGAGAATTCTGCTGGTGCGCAAAATAATCCTTAATTGCCTCGTGCAGGGCCTCGGCGGCCAAGTTGGAGCAGTGCATTTTTACCGGGGGCAGCCCATCCAAAGCTTCCGCTACCGTACGGTTAGTAATCTTTTCCGCTTCCTCGAGTGTCTTGCCCTTAACCATTTCCGTTACCATGCTGCAGGTCGCAATAGCGGCAGCACACCCAAATGTTTTAAATTTTATATCTTCAATAACGTTATCTTTTACTTTAATTTCTATATGCATGATGTCGCCGCAGACTGAATTGCCTACTTCCCCCACCCCATCAGGTATAGCCAGGTTCCCGACGTTGCGTGGATTCATAAAATGATCCATAACCTTTTGTGAATACATCAGCCACTCCCCCCATTACGATAGAGTGGAGACATTTTGCGCAAATTGCTGATTATTCTCGGTAAAACCTCGAGTACATAATCAATTTCCTCTTCAGTATTATTTTTACCTAAGGTTAAGCGAAGTGACCCATGGGCTATTTCAGGGGGGAGCCCAATAGCTAATAGGACATGGGAAGGATCTAATGAGCCGGATGTACATGCTGAGCCGCTGGAGGCCATGATGCCGTAGCTATCTAACATCAAGAGGATTGACTCTCCTTCAACATATTCAAAACAGACACTAACACTCCCCGGCACCCGGTTCTCCAGATCTCCCGTGGCAATGGTATGCGGAATCTTATCGAGAATTCCTTGCCGTAGTTTCTGGCCTAGCTTGTTCAAGTAAGCAGCGGTATCCGCCATTCGGTTTTGGGCTAATTCAGCGGCCTGCCCGAATCCGACTATGCCAGGAACATTTTCCGTACCGGCCCTCATTTTGTTTTCCTGTGCCCCCCCGTGCATCAATCTTCCAATTTTTATCCCTTTTTTAATAAATAAGCAGCCAATTCCTTTGGGGCCATATATTTTATGGCTGGAGGCGGAAAGCAGATCAATGCCCATGGCTTTAACGTCTATCGGAATCCTACCGGTGGTTTGGATGGCATCGGTATGAAAAGCGGCCCCGGCCTGATGGGCTACTTCGGCCAGCTTGGCAATCGGTTGAATCGTTCCGATTTCGTTGTTCGCATGCATAATAGAAACTAAAGTGGTTTCTGGTTTTATCGCTCTCTGAAGAACCTCCGGCTCCACTACCCCCAATGAATTAACCGGCAGCACTGTCAGGTCAAAACCATTTTTCCGGAGGTATTCGCATGTATCCAACACGGCATGGTGTTCGATCGCCGAAGTAATCAAATGCTTGCCTCGATGGGCATTATTTACCATATAAGAGATGATGGCTTGATTATTAGCCTCCGTACCGCCACTCGTAAAAAATACTTCGCTGGAATCGGCGTTGATCAAGGCTGCTACCTGCTCGCGGGCTTTTTCCAGTGCCTTTTTCGCCGCCCGGCCCTTGGCATGGATACTGGATGGATTACCATATTCATCGGTACAGTAGGGTATCATGGCCTCAAAAACCTTTCGATCTACCGGGGTTGTGGCACTATGGTCCATATAGATTTCTCGCATCGGTTTCCACCTCGATCTTATTTCTTATCCGCTTCATCGTT
Source organism: Syntrophomonadaceae bacterium (assembly GCA_012512295.1). Taxonomy (GTDB): domain Bacteria; phylum Bacillota; class Ch66; order Ch66; family Ch109; genus JAAZDI01. The sequence goes on along the minus strand of JAAZDI010000233.1, from coordinate 4,788 downwards.
TAGGCAAACTGAAGGTCCCTTAATCAAATCTTCCAGAGTATACGAATCTAAAACTTTGGAAATTGAGTCTCGCAAATGAGCCCATACCTGTCGGGTCATGCAGTATTCGGCTCGATTACAATCATCCGGATTGAGCTCATTTACACAATCCACCGGGCCAATAGGCCCTTCAAGAGTACGGATTACATCACCAACCGTGATTTTCGCCGCATCCCTACCCAAAAGGTAGCCTCCTTGGGATCCCCGAATACTCTTTAATAGACCGGCTTGTTTTAAAGGAGTTAATACCTGTTCCAGGTATCGTTCTGAAATGCCTTGCCGTTCAGCGATCAAGTGTATGGATACCGGACCAGCTTCTTGCTGCAGGGCAATTTCCAGCATCGCTCTCAGTCCATACCTGCCTCTAGTTGATAATCTCATAAAGCAGCTCCTCCCTCTTTGACTTCGACCACTATATAAAATCCGCTAAAATTAACCTTGTGGTGATCTATGAAGCAAGAGAAATCATCTTTTCCAAAGCCAGGGCCGCTTTTTCTCTAATCTCAGCCGGCACCGTGATTACGGTTTGTTTTTCGGTGATTGAATTAAGGATTTTCTCCAGGGTTATGCTTTTCATATTGGGGCATATTAGATTCTCTGATGCCAGTATCAAATTCTTGTCCGGACATGCTTTCAAAATCGGATGAAATATACCGCACTCGGTACCAATTATAAAATCCATTGCTTTAGATTTTATGACATAGTCTAAAATCCCGGCAGTGCTACCTACATAATCTGCCAGTTCTAATACTGCCGGCTTGCATTCAGGGTGAACCAGGACTTGGGCCTGGGGAAATCTTTTTTTTAGCTCTTTTATATCCTCAATATCTACCGGATCATGAATAGGGCAGCAAGACGGAAAAACATCCAGATTTCTGCCCACCTTCTTTGCCACATTGGCGGCCAGATTCTGATCAGGGATAAATAATATCTCCTTATCAGGTGGTAACTGGCGAATAATCCTGTCTGCATTGGATGAAGTACAGCACACGTCACTAACTGCTTTTACCGCTGCCGGGGTATTGACATAAGAAACAATAATGCTATCAGGGTGCTCTTCTTTATACCGAACAATCTGTTCGGCGGTTATACTGTTAGCCATTGGGCAGGTAGCCGATGGCTCCGGGGAAAGAACTGTCCGGCCTGGACATAAAATAGCGGCGGTCTCGGCCATGAAGTCAACCCCCGCCACCAGGATAATCTCACTGCGGGAATTCCTGGCCGCAAGAGCCATGGCATAGGAGTCTCCCACAAAATCGGCAACATCCTGGACTTCAGCCCGCTGGTAATAGTGAGCGATAAGATATATATCATTCAGTTTTTTCTTTTCTAATATTTCTTGAATTATATCTTTCAATTGACTTCACTTCCTCGTTAACGTTTAAATAGCTATTAGTTAAATTTAGACTTGATTTAAAATTATCCTTTCCGGATGAGTATAAATATTTAGCCTTTCTCCACGGGCAAAGCCAACTATGCAGAGTCCCAATTCCTCCGCCAGTTCCAAGGTGAGTTCAGTCGGGGCTGCGCGGGAAATAATTACCGGTATCTTTCCACGCGCAGCTTTGATTAGAATTTCTGAGGCGATGCGACCGCTCAGGAGCAAACACTTATTGTGGGGGTATATCTCGTTTAACAAAGCATAGCCCAGTACTTTATCAACCGCATTGTGTCTCCCGATGTCCTCAAAGTGAATAATAATTTGTGATTCGTCAGCTAGAGCTGCACTGTGTACCCCTCCGGTCAAACGAAAAGATTCAGCCCTTTTCTCCAGTTCAGCCATGAAAGCGATAATTAGGGCGACCGAAAGACGCCAATCAGATACAACCGGCTGCAGTTGTCTGGCGTCATTAATAAAATAAAGTCCGGCTCGGCCTTTACCGCAGCAACTCGCAATATGTCGACGCAGGAAATTATCCGTTCGGTTTACATGATTAGTCGTTTCAATCCACAGTAATCCTTCATCCTCACGATAACGAATGTCTTCAATATCTGAACGCTGTTGAATAAGCCCTTCACTGAATAAGAAACCAATAGTTAACTCCGGTATGCCTCCCGGTGAACAAATTAAAGTTGCTAACTCGTTATGATTGAGATAAATAGTCAAGGGTTTTTCGGTGACAACAGCTACCTCTTTGTCTTCTATATTTCCCTTATCATAAAATATTGTCTTTCTTTTTATATAAAGAGGCTCTCCTGACATTTGTTAAGTTCTCCTTCCAGGTAAGTATGAACATATTAACCTATTATATCTATTTTTTGGTAAATCCTATGTTTAATAGTCTCTTGTTTTAAAAATACATTTACAACTCAATTACCCCATGTACTAAGGCCGGCCGCGACCTGCCGATAATTCAGTCAAATCATAAGGAGTTTCCTGGTATACATGGTAGTTCAGCCAATTGCTAAATAATAAATTGGCATGACTGCGCCACCTTACTATCGGGGCCTGTGAGGGATCGTTATTTGGAAAGTACCCCGATGGCAGATCAATATCCAAGCCCTTCGCGATAGCTCGATCATACTCTGTCTTTAAGGTAAGAGGGTCATATTCGGAATGCCCGGTGATAAATACCTGACGGCAGTCACGATTAGCGATGATATAAATGCCGGCTTCGGCGGAATCAGATAATATTTCTAGTTCTGGAACCTTTTCGACATCCTCGCGGCGAATTTCTGAATGACGGGAATGGGGTACAAAGAATTCATCGTCAAAACCACGCAGCAGAGGCACATTTTTCTTGAGGACCCGGTGACTAAAAACGCCAAACATTTTTTTGGCCAAAGGGTATTTCGGAATACCATAGTGATAGTAAAGACCAGCCTGGGCACCAACACAGATATGCAAAGTGGCGTAGACATGAGTTTTAGTCCATTCCATAATTTCCTGAAGTTCCTCCCAATAATTCCACTCATCAAAATCAAGATGTTCCACTGGAGCGCCAGTGATAATCATCCCGTCAAAATTATCTGTTTTTATCTTCGAAAAAGTTGTATAGAAGTTCGCTAAATGGGCCTCCGGGGTATTTTTTGATTCGTGGCTTTCCGCATGCAGTAAAATAATCTCACATTGCAAGGGGGTATTCGCCAGCAATCTTAATAGCTGAGTCTCGGTAACGATCTTTTGGGGCATCAAGTTAAGGATTGCTATTCTTAAAGGCCTGATATCCTGATGAAGTGCCCTCTTTTCGTGCATGACAAAGATATTCTCTCCCTGCAGTATCCCACTGGCTGGAAGATCATCTGGAATAATAATCGGCATATTATCGACCACCCATATCAATTATTTTGTAAAACACCTTTGGCATTAACGTCAAAAGCGATAAATCCAACTCCAAGAAGCTATTCCTCTAGTCATAAGGTAGGAACTTTATCGACAAATACAAATAAATCTAACTATAAGAAGCTATTCCTCATTAAAAAGAGCAGTAGACAAATACCTCTCTCCAGAATCCGGAAGTAAAACCACGATGTTCTTCCCCTTATTCTCCGGTCTTTTTGCTAATTCGGTTGCGGCAAAGGCAGCTGCTCCCGATGATATTCCTACCAGCAGGCCTTCGGTCTTAGAAAGGAGTCGAACTGTGTCAAATGCCTCTTCGTTTTTAACCTTGAGGATCTCATCCACAATCCTTAAATTCAGCACATCGGGAACAAATCCCGCACCTATTCCTTGTATTTTGTGAGGGTTAGGCGAGCCGCCAGACAATACCGGCGAATCAAAGGGCTCAACAGCCACAATCTGAACCGACGGCTTCCGCTCTTTTAAGACTTCTCCCACCCCGGTAATTGTGCCTCCGGTACCAACGCCTGCAACAAAAATATCTACTTGACCATCTGTATCACGCCATATTTCCTCGGCCGTAGTCGCTCGGTGAATGGCCGGGTTGGCCAGGTTCTTAAACTGTTGGGGGATAAATGAATTTGAGATCTGAGCAGCCAGTTTTTCAGCGGTTTGGATAGCTCCTGCCATCCCACTTGCCCCAGGGGTGAGCACCAGTTCAGCCCCCAGTGCTCTTAATAAATTCCGGCGCTCAATACTCATAGTGTCCGGCATGGTGAGGATAAGCCGGTAGCCTTTGGCAGCCGCCACAAAAGCCAGGGCAATTCCGGTATTGCCGCTAGTGGGCTCGATTATAGTTGTATCTTTGTTGATAAGTCCTTTGTCTTCGGCATCTTTAAGCATCGAGTAGCCGATGCGGTCTTTTACACTGCCAGCCGGGTTAAAGTATTCCAGCTTGGCAATCAGCTTTGCCTTAAGTTTATTGAGCCTATTGTAGTTTGATAATTCTAAGAGTGGCGTGTTGCCAATAAGCTCAGTAAGGCTCTTAGCTATTTTAGCCATTAAATTCTCCCCTATCATTATATAGTAAACCTATATACTCTATGTATTTACTAGGGTATTTTTATCATATAATCCCGGCTTTGTCAATCGATTAGCTTTACATCTTTTTGACTATAATGCTAAAATAAGTATTAATGACAAAACCAGCTGGGAAGTGAATCCGATGCAGTGGAAAACAATCATATCCTTAATATTTAGCTTAATCATTGTTATATTCGCAGTTGCCAACACATCCACCGTTTCTATTAACTACATTTTTGGTTTTATTGAGATTCCCCTTATCATCGTTATTGTCGGTTCGGCATTGGCTGGTGGACTGGTCATCGGTATGCTTGGTCTAGTTAATCAAGCGAAACAGCACTGGAAAATCAACTCGCTTAAAAAAGAAATTGTCCGACTCGAAACTT
>JAAZDI010000232.1 GCA_012512295.1 Syntrophomonadaceae bacterium | reverse complement strand
TGAGAATGATTGACCCGCTCAGAGGGGATTGCGACATTCTTCTTCAGAAAACCTTGCTTTGCTTCTTTTGTTTACGTGAGAATGATTGACCCGCTCAGAGGGGATTGCGACTTTTACGAGCTTCTTCCTCTAGTTCAGAAGCACTTTCTAGTGAGAATGATTGACCCGCTCAGAGGGGACTGGCAACGTGACAACAAATCAGAGTCTGATGAGGCGATAGTTGTTTTGGATACCAATACTGAACTTGGGACAGAACAGTTGTGGAAGACTTTGTGTTCACCTGCCTACTTGTATCAATCCTGGTTAGATGTTGAAGAAAAGGGCGGAAAACCCGGAGTAGATGGGGTGAGCATTGAGGAGTTTGCGGCTCAATTGCCACAAGCAATAGACAGACTGGCCGAGGAATTAAGCTCAGGAACTTATCATCCCTTGCCAGTGTTAGGATTCAATTTGGTTAAGGGTTCAAAAGTGCGTCAGCTTGGCATCTTCGCGGTTAGAGACCGGGTGGTTCAGCATGGTTTATTGCGGCTAATCCAGCCAGATTGGGAAACGGTATTTCTTGATTGTAGTTATGCTTATCGGCAAGGTCGCGGGGTTCAAAAGGCAGTTGCCCAAGTTTCTCAGATTTTGGCGGAAGGCTTTTGCCATGTTTTACGAGTCGACATAGATTCCTTTTTTGATACCATGAACCATCAAGTTTTACTGGATTTAATCAGCGAGCGATTGACAGATCAACGACTTCTTAACCTAATTAAATCTATTCTCAGCACAACTATTTACATAAACAACCAATTTCACCAGATGACCCAGGGGGTTATCCAGGGCGGGACCTGCTCCCCCTTTTTTTCCAATGTGTATCTGCATGCTTTAGACCGAATTATGATGCAAAGTAGACATCATTATTTTCGCTTTTCCGACGATATTATCGTTCTGGCTCAATCAAAGGAACGATTGTTCCAGGCCCTGAAGCAGATGACTATCACTTTGAGACAGCTAAAGCTTGACCTAAATGACAGCAAAACCAAAATCACCCACTTAAACAATGGCTTTAGTTTTTTGGGCCATTATTGGGATCGCAACAACTTAATGGCAAGGCCGGCTCATCCTTTGGCCAAAGTATTGGCAGAAAAGATCGCAATCCAACGCCGTCAAGGTAGAAACGAAAAATACATCGCCAAAACCGTAACGGACATGATCGCTGGCTGGCAAAGATTCTATAAAGGGGAGAGATTCATGGAAAAAGTGGATGATCCAGCTATCCTGCTTGGCTTGATTCGCCAATTGTCGGAGAATCAGGACAAACAACAACTTGAAGAATTAGTTGCCCAGAGATTACATAACGAACTGTCTTCACCAGAATTAGCGCTTGACCTGGCCAGACAATGGCATGCTAAAGGTTATCCAGAAATGGCTTTATATGAGGCAGTTGCTCAGGTTATCCAGGGAAACCCGCAAGTGGCAGCAAGTATCTTTGGTTTAATTGTAAGTGGTGATCATACCAAAGTTGTTAAACTGCTGGGCTTGCTTAATGAACTTGATTATAAAGCAGAGTCATTCTGGCATGATTTTTCAGCCCTATGCGGTGAGAACGATTTGTTTCGTCTGGCCAATTACGCTGAACTTATCGCCGCCCGAAAAGCGAATATCATTAGCGATAATCTAGCGGCAGAATCATTGTGTAAACACGGAGAAGAGGATTCTGTGGTCGGCAGTTTCGGAGCGAGGGATAGCTGGTTCCCTTCCGCAGCACGAGATAATCCAAATTACACTGACGAAGAAGTAAGGCTTTTTGGCGAATTGTTTTCGGGCCGAGAAGGAATGTATGCGCGGGAATACTTGGGGGAAGATGGCCGGCGTGCCTTTGTGCCGGTGGATCAGTACCTTGATTCAGCAGTAATCCAACGACATCTAACCGGCCAGGAAACAGTTGGCATTTATTTGATTCGCAAGAATAATACGGTTAAGCTCCTGACTATTGATGTTGATATTCAAAAAGATGTTTTTCAGGCGAATCGGGTTAATTCAGTAGAAATCCAGCGTTTGCTAGGACAAACATTCGCGTACGCTGTGCTGCTCCAAAAAGTTGCCGCGGAAGCCGGGATAGCGGCTTACATTGAGGACAGTGGCCAGCGCGGGCATCATGTCTGGATCTTTTTTCAGGAAGCTATCCGAGCTGGAGAGGCTCGCGCTTTAGCCCAGGCGATTTTGAATCGGGTTGGTCCGCCGCCGGAACCTCTGCGCAGTGAATTGTTCCCCGATACGGAACGGGTACGCGAAGGTGGCCGTGGCTGTCTGGTAAAACTACCCCTGGGTCGGCATAGCAAAACTGGGCGTTGGGCCTTATTTGTAGGAGCCGATGGTGAACCAATTAAGCATCAGGGGAATTTTCTGCGGTCCATCCGACGGGTAAGTCGGGACGAGTTAACTAAAGCTTGGCGCTTTTTGTTTGATCAGACCAGGCCGGTCGACTCAATAGGCTATCCCCAACGGTTAATGCTTGAACCAATCGGCGAAGAAATCTGGTCCAAGGTGACGACAGCCCCTCGCCGAATTTTAGAGGGGTGCAGCCTAACCCATTATTTGGTGAAAAAGGCTGAGACTACCGGCTATTTATCCCATTATGAACGTTTAACCTTGCTGTGTATATTTGGTCACTTAGATAAAGAAGGGACAGAGTTTATTCATCTGGTAATGCGGCAGTGCGTGAATTATAATCCGACAGTTACGGACCGTTTTATTAAACGCAAACTGCCAAACCCGATAAGCTGCGCCCGAATTCGGGAACGCTACCCGGACGTTAGTGCAGCACTTGGTTGTGATTGCCAGTTTCGAACGTCAGCCGGGACATATCCTTCGCCGGTCATCCATGCTCTCGGTCAAAGTGCGGGTAGTGCCGGCGGGAGCAGCAGGCATAGCTCGATTTACCGCATTAACCAATTAGCCAAAAATCTAATGGATTTGAGGCGACAGCAACGAGAAATAACCCGGAAAATCAAGGCTTGCCAGAATGAATTGGATGAGCTTTTCGCCATGAATAATATAAGCCAGATAGAAACAGATATTGGAATCTTAACCCGTAGAGAAACAAATGATGGTATAGAATGGAAGTTGGAATTATAACATGAATATAATTATGACATAGATAATTATAATTTCAATATATAACATAATTGGTAACTATATTTTAACAATAAACTCAACACCCAGGGATAAAATCAAATAACCAAAGCTGACAGGCATTTTAGAGGTTAAACCTGGTGTTAAGGCGGTCTTGCTGCATCTCTATATTGTATATAACAGAGCAAGGTGCTACTTTGCGGAAACGCGGGAACCGTCTGTTTGTGGAAAGACAACAGATGCCAAGTCAAGAAATACCCGTTTTTAAAATAAGCCGGATCATGCTTTTTGGCAATATTAATGTGACTGCTCAAGCAATGGCGATGCTGTTAG
>JAAZDI010000231.1 GCA_012512295.1 Syntrophomonadaceae bacterium | reverse complement strand
CTCCACGCCAGCTCTAATTAAAGCCAACAATTCTGCCTTAACTCTTTCTAGAGAAAAATAGCGGACTCCAGGCTGAGTGGAAGAAAGGCAGTACTGGCACTCATAAGGGCAACCCCGGGAGCTTTCATAATAAACGACGCGGTTTCTTAATTCGGACAACTCAGTCGGGGGAACCTCCGGTAAACCATAGGCGGGTGGAATCTGATCCAGATTCCGCATTAATGGTCGGGCCGGATTAACAACCGCCTGTCCTTCGGCGCGATAGGCTAACCCCAAGATATTACATTTTGGTGGGTTAGATTCGGGAATAATAGATTGATTTGCCCTTGCCTCAAGACTGATAAGCAATTCCTTAAATGTTTCTTCGCCTTCTCCCATCACCACATAGTCCACGTATGGATGAGCATTTATTATTTCCGCTGGGTCAAAAGATACCTCCGGCCCTCCGAGAACGATAATAGTCTCCGGGGCGACCTTTTTCAGCTTGCTGCAGATCTCTAGAGTCTGCGTAATGTTCCAGATATAACAGGAAAAGCCAACAACACGAGCCCGGTAACGATATATTTCGCCAAAGACTGAGTCCAGGTGGTCATTAATTGTGAATTCTACTAGAGCCAGCTCAGGAAACATCGGTCGGCAATAACTTCGCAGATAGCGCAAAGCAAGTGACGAGTGGCTAAACCGTGCATTTAAAGTAGTGAGTAGGATTCTCATTCAGTTAATCCCCCAATTATCCTATTCGTCTTTGACCGGAATAATAAATCCGGAGATATTATAGGAGATTATTATGCCAATAGCAAAAGCCATGTCTTATCAAAGTCGCGAAACTATAAAAAACCGTGAGTAAAACCCACGGTAATCTTTGGGGAACAGTTTTTTTGTTAAGAAACCGAATTGGACTGTATTAAATATCAACTATATTAGTACGACTTGATTCTCCATTGTTGATATCTGGTTCTATTACCTCTGGCTGTAAGTCGAAAGAGCCGTCATTAACAAAAACTACCTCATTGCAGGTAGGGCAGGTTACTTCAACGACATCATCTTCCTCAAGCACATCCGGTGTAAAATAAACCGACTCATTACACTTCGGGCACGTTACTTCAACTCCAGTTTCTTCATCAAGATCTTCATATTCGCCATCATACATGTCCCCCTCTAATTCGTAGAGGTCTTCATCAATTGCTTCCATGTAAGTCTCAAGTTCTCGATGGGCATCCCACAAATCATCCAAACTGTTGACCACGTCACCTAAAACTTCTATCAGACCGTTTATAATTCGGCCTTCTCGGGTATTGTTCTGAACATCTAATCCTTCAGACAGTCCCTGCAAATAAGAAACTCTTTCCTTCAGTTCCTTCATCAATAAAGAACCCCCTTTTAAACTAAAGGTTTCGGGCAGGGTGCACCAGGTATATTATTCCTCTAGGCGGCAATTTTATACCCCAATCCTATAGCGCTAAGCGAAAAATAATCATCATTGAGCCAAAACAATCCGCAAAAAAATTACCCAGTTAGGTTATTTATCTAACTGGGTAATACCTGACTGGCAGATAATTACTATATTAATTTAACTTTTTAATTAGAGCTATACCCGTTCTAGAT
>JAAZDI010000021.1 GCA_012512295.1 Syntrophomonadaceae bacterium | reverse complement strand
GTCAACTGGTGCCCTTCCTGTGCGACGGTTTTAGCCAATGAGCAAGTCATCGATGGAGCCTGCGAACGCTGTGAGAGCATTGTTGAGAAAAAGAAGCTGGAACAGTGGTTTTTTAAGATTACTGACTACGCGGAACGACTGTTGCAGGATTTAGAGACCCTGCCTGGCTGGCCGGATAAAGTGAAGACCATGCAGACGAACTGGATTGGCCGCAGTGAAGGGGTAGAATTTAGTTTTACTGTCGCCAATAGTGGACAAAAAATACCGGTCTTTACTACTCGACACGATACTGTCTTTGGCGTGACTTATGTGGTGCTAGCTCCGGAGCATCCATTGGTTGAAGAATTAACCAAGGGGACTGCCTATGAAAAGCCGGTTCAGGAATTCATCAAGCGGATGGAGCAGATGAACGAGATAACCCGGGCCTCCGCGGAATTAGAAAAAGAGGGGATGCTGATCGGGGCCCAGGCGATCAATCCGATGACTGGCGAAGCGGTCCCGATCCTAATTGCCAACTATGTTTTAATGGAGTATGGAACGGGCGCGGTTATGGGGGTGCCAGCCCATGATGAACGGGATTTTGAGTTTGCCCGTAAGTATGGCCTGCCCATTCGGGTCGTGATTCAACCGGCCGGTCAGGAATTAAGCGTTGAGACGATGGAGCAGGCTTACACCGGTGAAGGAATCATGGTTAATTCTGGCCGTTTCAATGGTCTGCCGAATGAGGAAGGCAAAAAGGCCATTGCTGATTATATGGAAGCCCAGGGAATCGGCTGCCGGAAGATCAACTATCGGCTGCGGGATTGGCTGATTTCGCGGCAGCGGTATTGGGGAGCCCCCATCCCGATTATTTACTGCGAGCATTGTGGGACAAAGCCGGTCCCAGATCAGGATCTGCCGGTTATCTTACCGACTGATGTGGAATTTAAGGTTGGCGGCGGCAATCCCTTGGCGGAATCGCCGACCTTTGTGGCGACTGTTTGTCCAGAATGTGGGGGTCCGGCTAAGCGGGAAACCGATACCATGGATACCTTTGTCTGTTCATCCTGGTATTTTTTGCGGTTTACCAGTCCCCATACCGATCATGCACCCTTTGCGCCAGAGCATGTAGATTACTGGATGAACGTGGATCAGTACATCGGGGGAGTGGAACACGCCATTTTACACTTGATGTACGCTCGGTTTTTTACCAAAGTTCTGTATGATTTGGGACTGGTAAAGGTACAGGAACCATTTCAGAATCTCCTGACGCAAGGCATGGTGCTTAAGGATGGAGCAAAAATGTCCAAATCCAAAGGTAATGTGGTTAGTCCAGAGGAGATTATCAGCACCTATGGAGCGGATACGGCTCGGTTATTTATCCTGTTTGCCTCACCACCGGAGAAAGACCTCGAATGGAGTGATCAGGGTGTTGAAGGCAGTTACCGTTTTCTTAACCGGGTCTGGCGTCTGGTTGCCGGTTATGCGGATCAAGTGACCGGGATCGTGGTGCCGAAGCCATTCCCAGCCGTGAGCGGAGCGGAACGGGAGCTGAGACGCTGGACTCATTACGCCCTGCGCAAGGTTACTCAGGATATCGAAACCCGGTTTAACTTTAATACCGCCATCAGTGCCATCATGGAACTGGTCAACGCATTGTACCATTACCAAGCCCGAGTTGCTGCCGAGCAACAGGACCTGCGGGTGGTGAAAGAGGGATTAGAGTCTTTAATCCTGTTGCTGGCTCCCTTTACCCCGCACATTGCTGAGGAGCTATGGAGCGCGATCGGGCATTCGGCCAGCGTTCACCTTCAGTCGTGGCCTACCTATGACGAAGCAGCTCTAGTGGAGGATGAAGTAACGGTGGTCATCCAGGTGAACGGCCGGGTGCGAGAAAAGGTTCAGGTGCCAGCCGGTTTGACCAGTCAGGACTTGCAAGAAAAAGTACTGGCGATGGAACGGGTTACCAGACTATTTCAAGGTAAACAACTGATCAAGGTAGTCGCCATTCCTGATAAACTGGTCAGCCTGGCAGTTAAATAGTCAAACAACACTGAGTAATCAAAAGCAATTACCCCACTTAACCTGTCCTGTCTTTGAGGGCAGGTTTTTTATTGTTATTATATGCCTAGTTATTATATGCTTGGTTATTATATGCTTGGCTCCAACATGTACTGGAAGTATTTCAAAAACTTTTGTTGCAGAATTTTGCTATGTAGTATGCGATTAATATGTAATATAATTGTAGCATATGCTAAAATAAATAGGGTACTATTGTGGAAAAAGTTCGAATGTTAGTTCCATGCCTAGAGTTTATATTGACTTTTTTGTCTCTCCTTTTAAGGTTATTACGATTTTCTTGCGAAAATGGAGTCTGCAACAAGTTTTTATATTTTCAGTTTTGCCTTGTTATTACTCCCGTTTAATATGGTTTTCAGGGTCGATTGTTTGAGATATACGCAGTTTGGTACTTGTGTTGCCCTCTAATCCTCAGGGGTTGGCTACATAATGTGCTAAGGCAATCCAGTGGGATTAATATACGAGGTTGTTGCTATATAACAACATTTGACTTAATAGCATATGACCTCTGACCCTGATATCGAATCTAGCAAAAGAGTATCGTAAACTTAAGCCCAGTTTTTCTTAAGGGTTGTGCTTAGGCAGGCATGGTGGCTAAGATAAAATAATAGAGGAGGTAT
>JAAZDI010000230.1 GCA_012512295.1 Syntrophomonadaceae bacterium | reverse complement strand
GTTTTTAATCTTTTAATTATTAAGGAGGGAAGCAAACAGTGGCGGCAAGTCGTTTTCGGGTAGTGGTTGAGGTAGTGGTAGATGCCAAGAGTGAAGAAGAAGCTAAGGCTGAGGTATTGAGCCGATTCCTAACGGGTCGGGAACAGGTGAAGATCCTGGAGATTAACCAAGAAGCAATCCCGGCGCAGTTGGTGGCCGACGAGGAAGAAGATTTGGAAGAATTAAGTCAGCCTACTTATAAAGTGGTGGTTGAATTTACCGCCGAAGAAGCTAAACACCTCTATAATTTGATGCGGATAGTCTATGATAACCTGCGAAAAGATCCGGATTTCACCCCGCTAATGGTTGAAGCGCAGACAATCAGTAAAATGATTGACGCTCTGGATGAAGCTATGGGTGAGGTTATCCATGGGTTCTGATAAATCGCTGTTACGTCTGGCCGTTTTGGCCTCAGGACGGGGGTCAAACCTGCAGGCAATCATTGATTCGATCAAAAACAGCACCTTGGCCGCTAAGGTTGTGGTAGTAATCAGCGATAATCCGGAGGCACTGGCCTTGGAACGAGCCCGGCAGGAGGGGATCCCGGCGGTGTCGCTTCCACCAGCGGAGTATAGGACGAAAGACGAGTATGAGCAACGTTTGGTGGAGGTTTGTGAGGATAGTCAAGCGGATTTGGTGGTTTTGGCTGGTTACATGAGGATGCTGGGGAGGACGTTTCTGAAACGATTTCCCAACCGGGTTGTCAATATTCATCCATCCTTGTTGCCGTCTTTCCCGGGCTTGCATGCCCAGCGGCAGGCCATTGAGTACGGGGTGCGTTTTAGTGGGTGCACGGTGCATTTTGTGGATGAAGGGATGGATACCGGGCCAATTATCCTCCAGGCCGTGGTGCCTGTCCATTCAAATGATACTGAGGAAACCTTGGCCGAGCGAATTTTAGTGCAAGAACACCAGCTTTACCCGCAAGCGCTGAATTTAATCGCTAGAGGCCAAATCCAAATCGAAGGCCGCCGGGTAAGGCTTAAAGAGTGAGAGTGAATTCGTTCCAGCTTCACTGAACATCGGGCCGCGGGTGGAGACTCTACTCTGCCTGAAGTTTAAACAAGGTAACCTTCGCTTAAAAATGGGAGTCTTTTGATGTCAGATAAAAGGGGGCTTTCAAGTGGCCAGACGACGAGCCTTAGTGAGTGTTTCCAATAAAACTGGACTGGTTGAATTTGTCAGGGGTCTGGTAGAGATGGACTGGGAAATTGTTTCTACTGGCGGTACGGCCCAAACCTTACAGGAGGCAGGCTTGCCGGTCCTGCCGGTTTCCCAGGTGACTGGCTTCCCGGAAATTCTGGAAGGTCGGGTTAAAACCCTGCATCCCATGGTGCATGGGGGGATTTTAGCCCGCCGGGAAGCGGACCACATGGCGCAGTTAGCCGAGCACCAGATAACGCCGATTGATCTAGTGGTGGTCAACCTCTATCCGTTCCGGGAAACGATTGCCCGACCCGGGGTTACTTTAACCGAAGCGATCGAGAACATCGACATTGGCGGCCCGACCATGGTCAGGGCGGCGGCCAAGAATTACCAGTACGTCACGATTGTGGTTAACCCCCAACGGTACAGCCTGGTCCTGGAACATCTGCGCTCCAGCGGCGAAGTGCCTTTAAAGACGCGGCTGGAGTTGGCTGCCGAGGCTTTCGCCCATACCGCCGATTATGACCAGCATATAACAGCCTATCTGAATAATCAACTGATGGCAGACGGGCAGGGGGATTCAACTGAGAAGCCAGTTTTTCCCACTCGGTTTACGCTCATCGGCGAAAAGGTGCAGGACCTCCGTTATGGTGAGAATCCGCATCAGCGGGCGGCTTTTTATCGAACCGTCCATTTATCGGGTGGCCTGGGACAGGCTAAACAGCTCCATGGCAAGGAACTGTCCTTTAACAACCTGGTCGATCTTCAGGCGGCTTGGGCTTTAGTTAAGGAATTTGGCAAACCGGCCGCCGTAATTGTTAAACACACTAATCCCTGTGGGGCCGCTGAGCGAGAAGAACTATTGCCGGCTTATCAGGCAGCGCTGGCTGCGGACCCAGTATCGGCTTTTGGCGGGATCGTGGCGTTTAACCGACCAGTTGATGAAGCGACCGCCAAAGCCTTGAGTGAGATTTTCTTGGAGGTTATCGTCGCTCCTGGATTTGCGCCGGCCGCCCTGGAGCTTTTACAAAGCAAGAAAAACCTGCGCTTGATGGCGGTTGATCTACAGACCCAGGAAGTTTCTTGGGAAATAAAAACCATAGAAGGCGGCTTCCTGGTTCAGGAAGCAGACCGAGATGATCTGAACCCGGCAGAGTTAAAAGTTGTTTCGAAGCGTCAGCCGTCCCCGGCCGAATGGGAAGAACTTAACTTTGCTTGGAAGGTGGTTAAGCACGTTAAGTCTAATGCCATTGTTGTCACTAAAAACAAACAGACTCTAGGTGTGGGGGCCGGCCAGATGAACCGGGTCGGTTCAGCGCGGATTGCCTTAGAGCAGGCTGGGGCTGAGGCTCGGGGTGCAGTAATGTCTTCCGACGCTTTCTTTCCCTTCCGGGATACCGTCGATGAGGCAGCGCGCGCCGGGATTACGGCAATTATCCAGCCGGGCGGATCGGTGCGGGACGAAGAGAGTATCCAAGCGGCTGATGAGCATGGAATTGCCATGGTCTTTACCGGGATCAGGCACTTTAAACATTAATTTTTTGCTATTGTAAATCTAGGAAAGGTGGCACGGTTGGGTTTGAAGAAGGACGGACTTAAGGTGTTAGTCGTGGGCGGTGGGGGCCGGGAGCATGCCCTGGTCTGGAAACTGAGACAAAGCCCTCGGGTGGCGGAAGTTATTTGTGCCCCGGGAAATGCGGGAATCGCCGGCCTGGCCAAAACAGTCAACCTTGGGGCAGAAGACATCCCGGCCCTGCTAAACCTGGCCCAACAGGAAAAGGTTGATCTCACCATCGTGGGTCCAGAGGCACCGTTGGTGGCGGGGATAGTTGATCAATTCGCCAGCGCCGGCCTTCGGGTATTTGGTCCCCGGCGAGAGGCCGCCATGATTGAAGGCAGCAAGGTTTGGGCCAAGGAGATTATGCGTAAGTATAATATTCCGACGGCGCGTTTCGCCGCTTTCCAGGAGATGGCTCCGGCGGTGGCTTTTCTGAAGGAAATTGGTACCCCGTGTGTGGTTAAAGCAGATGGTCTGGCGGCTGGTAAAGGAGTTACCGTCGCGATGGACGAGGCGACTGCTTTAGAGGCCTTGCGGCTAATTATGGAGGATCGAGTATTTGGCGAAGCCGGTAACTCGGTGGTAATTGAAGAATACCTTGAAGGAGAAGAGGTAAGCATCCTGGCCTTTACCGATGGCCAAACAGTTGTGCCAATGGTTTCGGCTCAGGATCATAAACGGGTCTTTGATGGTGATCAGGGACCTAATACCGGCGGGATGGGGGCCTATTCACCAGCCCCGGTTTACACCGAAGAGATTCATCAGCAAGTAGTTCGGACAATCTTGGAGCCGACCGTCAAGGCCCTGCGGGCTGAAGGACGGGAGTACGTGGGAGTACTATACGCCGGGCTAATGCTCACACCGACCGGGCCAAAAGTATTAGAGTTCAACGCCCGGTTTGGGGATCCCGAAACCCAGGTTATTCTACCACGGCTGAAAACTGATTTGGTGGATATAATGGAAGCGGTCCTGGAAGGCAATCTGGCTGAACAGTCAATTGCCTGGCTCCCGGAAGCTGCGGTCTGTGTCGTTATGGCTTCCGAGGACTATCCCGGCAGCTATCCCAAAGGTCGGGTGATTACGGGTCTGGAGGAAGCAGCCAAATCAGCCCTGGTCTTTCATGCGGGGACAGCTTTCCACGAAGGACAGATTGTGACTAACGGCGGACGGGTCCTGGGGGTAACTGCTCTCGGGTCAGATATTAAAACAGCCATTGCTTCAGCGTACCAGGCAGTCTCGACCATCAATTTTGCCGGGTGTCATTACCGGCAAGATATCGGATACCGCGCCTTAAAAAAGCGGTAAGGGAAACCGGGGCCAACACTGCGCATCCGTGATTTAAATCAGCATAAACGTTTACGGCTTAAGTCGGGGAAGGGGGTACCATGAGCGACAAGACACAAGGTTATACCTTAGTAACTTTGGAGATGGTCAAGAATAATTCTCAGATTCGGCGGTATTTAGGAATTGGGGACTGCTACCTGGAAAAGATCGGCGCTATTCAGCACGACGAGCCGCACGCTTTGCTAGTGGCCGAAAGCAGTCGAGAAATACTTACCAAGCTAGGCCACCCGCAGCGGGATACTGAACTGGCGGCAATCGCTGGGTACCTGCATGATATTGGCAACCTGGTAAATCGTTATAACCACGGGCTTACGGGGGCCCTCTTAGCCTTTAATCTCTTAAACGAGTTAGGCATGGACCCGGAGGAAATGGCGGTAGTGATGTCGGCTATTGGCAATCACGAAGAAAATACCGGCGGCAACCCGGTCAATAACGTCACCGCTGCGGTTATTCTGGCGGATAAATCAAATGTGCATCGAAGCCGGGTGCGCAAATCTGATCCGGCTACCTTCACCCCAAGGGACCGGGTTAATTATGCGGTAGAGCAGACTTGCCTTGAAGTGCTGCCCGAGGAAAAATTAATTACCATGAAATTAAAAATTGATCAAAATATTTGTTCCGTAATGGAATATTTTGAGATTTTCTTAACCAAGATGATTCTATGCCGCCGGGCCGCGGCCGCACTGGGGTGCCAGTTTGAATTGTTGATTAATGATGCCAAGCTTTTATAGCCGGCATAAGATAGGCCAATAATTCTTCAGTGGTTGTACCCCGCGGCATTAGTTGCAGCCGCAGCGTTTTTTCTGGTTGAGGGTGACGGTTCGACGGAAGGATAGGTTAGGCGAGAAATACTCAAGAAATACTCTAGTTTAGTTTTATAAGTTCCGGAGGTTTAAGATATGGAGGTCGGTGGTTCCCGGATCAGAGATCCGTTGGTGGACCAATTATTTGAGGCAGTTCTGCTGCTCAAAAATAAAGAAGAATGTTACCGGTTTTTTGAGGATCTCTGTACCGTTGGGGAAATAAATGCCATGGCCCAGCGACTAGAAGTAGCCAGGATGTTGCATGAAAACGCCACCTATGCCTTAATCAGTGAACGTACCGGGGCCAGTACGGCAACCATCAGTCGGGTTAAAAGGTTTCTTCAATACGGAGCCAGCGGCTACCAATTGGTCCTGGGAAGGCTGCTGTCTTCAGAACAGAAAGGGTAAGGGATTTGGAGGGAGGTCGAAAAAGGGATGGCGGTAGATAAATATCCGGGTACCTGGCCTATTCCAGCCGGTACCCGTGATTTATTGCCGGGAGAGGCTCGAAGAAGACGCGCGTTAGAGAACCAGATGGTAACGGTGTTTGAACGGTGGGGTTACCAGGAAGTGGCAACGCCTACTCTGGAATATTTTGATACTTTGGCGATCGATCTGGGAGAAGAGGTTGGGGAAGAACTCTACCGGCTACTGGATAGGGATGGCAGACTGCTAGTTTTGCGGCCGGATATGACAACCCCCATTGCCCGGTTAGTGGCTACGCGACTCCGCAATCAACCGCTTCCATTACGCCTCTTTTATCTGGCGAATGTCTTTCGTTATGAAAGTCCGCAAGCGGGTCGATTGAGGGAATTTGGTCAGGCCGGGGTAGAATTGATCGGGAGCTCTGGTCCTGAGGCAGATGCAGAATTAATTGCTCTAGCCGTTGAGGCGTTGCGGACTGCCGGTTTGCAGGAATTCCAAATCAGCTTGGGTGAAGTTCAAGTGATCAATGGGCTAATGGAGGAGACTAATCTGCCAGAGTCAGTGATCCGTTCCTTGAAAAGGGCTTTAACCCAAAAGGATCTGGTCGGCCTGGAAGACCTGCTGCTGGAGCATCAGGTACCCCTGCAAAAAAGGGAAATGATATTAGGGATAAGTAACTTCCAAGGCGGCCTGGAAGTCATTCAAGAATTCCGGAAACTAACAGCTAACCAGCGGACCATCCAGGCCCTGGATTATTTAGAGCAGGTTTGGTCCAGTCTGATTAAGCTGGGGGTCGATCCATTTGTCCGGCTTGATTTGGGGGTGCTGCGCGGATTTGAGTATTATACCGGCATAGTTTTCGAGGGATATAGCAGCGATTTGGGCTTTCCTCTGTGCGGTGGCGGTCGGTATGATAACCTATTGAGCAAATTTGGCTATCCCTGTCCGGCGACCGGCTTTGCGGTGGGAATCGAGCGGCTGCTGTTAGCTTTGGACAATCAAAACAAAAAGCAATAGCGTTAACGAGTCATTGACGATCCTCTTTAAGCCGTGGTACAATTCGTCACAGCATTACTTTAACGCAGTAAAGGAGAGGAAGCTGGTGGCTCGCGACCGTTTGACAATTGCCTTACCCAAGGGAAAACTTTTTGATCCCAGCGTTCGACTACTGCAGAAGGTAGGTTTGCCTTGGGAGGAATTGCTAGAAGATACCCGACAACTGGTATTTGACTA
Organism: Syntrophomonadaceae bacterium; assembly: GCA_012512295.1. Classification (GTDB taxonomy): domain Bacteria; phylum Bacillota; class Ch66; order Ch66; family Ch109; genus JAAZDI01. The sequence goes on along the minus strand of JAAZDI010000230.1, from coordinate 39 downwards.
TGAGGACCGGGAACTAGTCGGATATGCTATCCGCTACAT
>JAAZDI010000229.1 GCA_012512295.1 Syntrophomonadaceae bacterium | reverse complement strand
GATCAGCGAGTATACGATCGAAGGCCGAAAGGCGACTAATCTGATCGCCGATGCCTATGGCTTAGCCTTGCACGAAAGCCGGGAACTTATGAAAACCAGGTCGGCTGATCCCAGTTTCTTAGAAGCAGCAGCCACTCAAACCAGCGAGTCTGAGTCTACGCGTGCGCCCCCCGTAATTTTGCGGAAACGCCACCTTTACGAAGTGCTTCAGACTTCACGACTATCCCCGTACGTCATATATAAAGCCTCAGCCACCTCGGAGGTTGGTCGTATTTTGGGTCTAGGGGTCCTTGGTTTTTTAGGCTCAGTTTTAGAAATTGAGGCTGTCGCTTTCCCGACCCGAGATAAAGGAAAAGGGTATGTCCGATTTAATGATGCGGCGGGCAGCATGGCGAAAGATTCTGTCTTTAATGCCACCTCTTTGTTGCGTCGAATTACCGGCGAGGAGATCGCTGATTATGACCTGCACATTAATGTGGTCGGAGGCGGGAAGATAGATGGGCCTTCAGCCGGACTAGCGATTACCCTGGCCATTTTGAGTGCCATTAAAGGCTGGGGCATTTACCAGGATGTCGCTGTGACTGGCGAAATCTCGTTACAGGGAAAAGTTAAACCCGTGGGCGGGATAATCGAAAAGATTTACGGGGCTAAACAGGCCGGGGTAAAAACAGTTGTGGTCCCCCATGAAAACATCAAGGATGTACCGGTAGACCTTCAAGGAATCAAGGTTATTCCGATTAAAACTATTGAAGAAGCCCTACCCTTGGTTATGGCTGAGTATTTGACTGAACGAAAAGCTCAGGTTGGTTGATTAGCTTGATTGCGCGGTGTTATCATCGCGGTGTTATAATGAAGATCGGCGATTGAAAGTATAATACATAAGGAAAGAAGGCCCATGAGTATTTATTTTGACAAGGTTCCGCCCCAGAATATCGAGGCCGAACAGCTAGTTCTCGGGGCAATGCTGATTGACCGGGAGAGTATTCCAGTAGTAATGGGCATTCTGCAAGCGGACGACTTTTTTCGAGAGGGCCACCGGTTAGTTTATTCCGCGATCATTGGTCTTTTTGAGCGAGGCGACCCAGTGGATTTGGTGACACTCGCCGAAGAGTTTAGACGGCTGGATGAACTTGATCGGGTGGGAGGTCTGCCATACTTGGCTTTCCTTATTACCAGTGTGCCCACCTCGGTTAGTGTCGAACACCACGCCTCGATCGTCAAAGAAAAGGCCCTGCTGCGGGCCTTAATTAATCTGTCTAACCGGCTGGTTAATCGGAGTTATGAAGGACGCGAGGACATCCAAGTATTACTGGATGAAGCAGAACAACAAATCACCGAAATCTCTCAGCGGGGAGTAATGCAGTCATTTGCCTCGCTGCAGGACATTTTGCTGGAAACGTATGATCGCCTGCAACAATTGCAGGAACAAGGAAATCGGGCTACCGGCCTGCCGACCTATTACCCGGATTTGGACCGGCTGCTGGGAGGCTTACAACCCGGGGAGTTAATCTTACTAGCTGCTCGCCCAGCGATGGGCAAAACTAGTTTATCGCTAAACATTGCCCAAAATGTCGCCCTGCGGGCCAAGCTGCCGGTAGCTATTTTCAGTTTGGAAATGGCCAAGGAGCAATTAGTGCAGCGGATGCTCTGCGCCGAGGCACGGCTTGATCAGGGACGTTTTCGCACCGGCCGTTTGGCTGAAGATGAATGGGTTTCCCTGACGCGAGCCATGGGCCTGCTGGCGGAAGCCCCGATTTATATTGACGATACCCCGGCCATCAGCGTTAACGAAATGCGGTCTAAGGCCCGACGCTTGAAAGCGGTAAAGGGACTGGCCCTATTAGTGGTTGATTATCTCCAATTGATTCAGACTACTCGCCGGTTCGAAAACCGGACCCAGGAGATTTCCGAGATTTCCAGATTTTTAAAAGCCCTGGCGCGTGAACTGGCGGTCCCGGTGCTGGCCTTATCCCAGCTTAGTCGGGCAGTTGAGCAGACTCAAGACAAACGCCCAAACCTCAGCCATTTGCGCGAATCCGGTGCTTTGGAGCAGGACTCGGATATTGTCCTGTTTATCTATCGGCATGACTACTATTTTGCGGATTCGGACAAACCGAACATCGCGGAAATAATTATCGCCAAACACCGAAATGGCCCGACCGGGTCAGTGGAATTAGCTTTCTTAAAAGAATTCACCAAGTTCGTTAACTTACTCAAAGAACCGATGCCCGGCTAAACTGCTGGGACCGGTTCGCTTTTCCAGGACATGCGTTGATGTTTACTATTGTTAACCCCCTTGTCGAGTACCTCGGCAAGGGGGTATTTACGTCAGAGTTAGACTAAAATATGGATTTTGCTATGAGTAACAAGATATGGGAAAAGGAGGAATAACGCTAAAGATGTCGAATAATATATTAAAATTGAGAATCAAATCAAGCTAATATAGTAAGCAATTGTTTGTTCGAGGGGGAAAGAGAGTTGAAATTAAGGTTTAAATTTTTATTAGGGTTCTCATTAGTTTTGGGGATTTCTTTAATCATTGTCTCCTATTTGGGTTATTCATCCGCCAAAAAGCAGTTAGTAGCCAGTATTGAGG
>JAAZDI010000228.1 GCA_012512295.1 Syntrophomonadaceae bacterium | reverse complement strand
TTATAAAGCGCTGGGGTGAAAATGCTACTCCAGAACAAATCCTTGGGGATTTCAAACGCGAGTTAGATGAACAAGATCACCGGATAAAAAATTTGGAAACAGTTTAACAGGCAAACAAATTGTCTCTAGGAAGTGCTTAATTTATTAAAGTATTCATTGTTTGTTTTCTCTTCATTTAAACCCAGCCACTCAATAATGAGGCTGTGCATTGATTCGATCACCTTAGCGGTTTCTAGGCCAAGTTTATTTGCTTCGTCTACACTGTTGTGAAATCGGTCAGTTGGCCAGTAAACATAACCATCCTGCGGCCCTCGATACTTAGCTTCATCAACAATTTTCAAAACCGCTGGATCGGTTATTTTTTTTCGTCCTCTTTGCAATATTTGGATAGTAGTTGGGTTAATATTAGCAAAAACATAAAACATTTCACGGGCGATATTGTTACCCATTATCCTGATTTCTCGCTCTACTCTAACTTGGGAGTAAGGACAGCCATCACCCCAGAGACCTAGAATTAGTTCTCTCCTTTCTTTTTCTGGCTTCTTTTTCATATTATCCCTCCTACCAAGTATGCCATTTTCCCAATTTTCCGAAACATAACATTCGATATGACTGGCTGAGATTCCTTCTGGTGGAAGAATATTTTTGCGAATTTTTTGACTACAATTCCCATCTGATTGGTTTTCGTCCCAAGACCAGGGTCTCATTTTTATCAGAAATGCCCTAATTTTGGTGTAATTTCTGGAAAATCAGGAGGAAATCATTTGTACTCGTCGAACTTAGGTTGAATGAAAGTAGAGAAGGAGATAAATCTTGGAATGAATTGGAGAGGTTTATGAGGAAGATTAGGACTGCGGAAATATCACCGGGAATGATCTTGGCAAAAGATGTCTTTTCCAATGAGAACATTCTATTTCTGGCCCAGGGAATTGAATTAACCACGAGTCATCGGGAAGCATTAATCTCACAAGGTGTTGAATATGTACATATTTGCATTTCGGAACCGAGCCAAGAAGAAAGCTTGCGGGACAATAAGATTAACTTACAGGAAAAACGTTTTGAAAAGACCTATTGGGAAGCAATACATAGAATCGAATCTGTTATCAAGCAGCTAAGCTATCAACAAAAACTGGTTGAAGCAGAATTAAGAGATGCAGCGCAGAATCTATTTCCACTTATATCGGCTGATTCAAATGTTTTGTATCTACTGAAAAAAGCCAAGCAGCAGAGTGATTCAATTTTTACTCATTTAATTAGGAGTAGGCGTCTTTTCAATGCTGTTAGGAAAGTGGCTGAATTATAATGAATCTTCCCTGGTCGATATTGGACTAGCGGGGATTATCCATGATATAGGCAAATGTTATATTCCCATACAGATATTAAATAAACAGGGCTCTTTAAGTCCAGAGGAATGTAGACTGCTGAAAAAGCACACTGAATACGGTTTTAACCTTGCCCTGGAGTCAGACATTAGAAGTGTGGCAATTTTATCGGCTATTCTGCAGCACCATGAACGATTAGCTGGCGGCGGTTATCCTTTTGGTTTACGCGGCAGTCAAATCCATGAAGCAGCCCGGGTGGTGATGGTTGCCGATATTTTTGAGGCAATGTTGGCTAATCGGTCTTATCGAAAAGGTTTAACCTCTTTGGCGGTAATTGAAGAGATACGATTACTGACCTACGGAAAACTGGACCCGAATATAACCACTGCTTTCTTGTATCGGATAATTGATAGTCTTATTGGCTGTCGAGTCAAGCTTAGCAATGGGGTGATTGGAGAGATTATTTATATTGATCGCCATTGCCCCAATCAACCAATGGTTAAGGCCGGGAATCAAATCTATGACCTGCGGACAATCCATAGCCTGACGATTATCGAGGAGTTTGTTGACGAGGACACGCCATCAATCGCGTAACTCCTCTTTTTTACTTCCACTTTGGCTGCCTGGGTGCGCAACTTAAGCAATTTTCTGGAAGTCTTAGGAATAAGGCTTTTCGGTTAAGTCAATACTTTAATGTAGAGAAGATTGGAGGTGAATTACTTTTATGTTTTCCGCCGAAGTTGCCCCTTGGGGTAACGAAAAAGAAATTGATCAGGAAAATTTGGAGGAAAATTTGGAGACAAATATTGACTTTGAACACAACTTACCCGATATAGAACCGGAAACTGATTCTAAAAAAGTTGCGCCTGAAAGAGTTTTTGGTGGTTGGGATGTCCTGGATCCGCAGTTAAAGCAGCTTATATTAAAGAATAATGAATTGC
>JAAZDI010000227.1 GCA_012512295.1 Syntrophomonadaceae bacterium | reverse complement strand
GGTCTACCTCAACCGGACGAGAATACTCATTCACTCTGCCGCCACCCCCTAAACAGATTTACCGAGGGTTCGACAGCCGCCATTTCATTTCAATTGTTGTTTGGTTCGTATCATCATTGCTAAAAAGCTATCTAACAAAAGCCTTCGCCTTTGCCTGAGTATCTCTCTATCTACATTTATACACCCGGCTATTAAGCATACGGTACTGCCAAAACCCACCGATAAAAGCTTAGATTAGCCAGCCAACTTCCTCAATCCTTCACTGACAACCGACAACAACCATCCCACTTGAATACCTTTCCCAAATAGTAACGCTCACCAACCGCCTCCAACACCATCCAGCTACCGGTAACAACCTATTGACTACCTCCGACTCCGACTTAACCTACTACCTCTATTATACCATCAAGGAAAGACTTAATAAAAGTTTTTTCTTAACCATACGAATATTCTGGCAAAATATTTAAACAAGTTTATTCAGTCTGGCCAGGCAACCGCTTATCCCTAATAAAGGAATGATATGATACAATTCCGGGCCGTGCATCTTACCCGTTAAGCAAACCCGCAAGGGCATGAATACCTTGCGGCCACCCAGTTTTGTTTCTTTAGTTATTTTTTTCAACATTGCCTTAGCTTGCGGGACGTCTAGGCTGGCCTTATCCACCTCTAACGATTCTAATTGTTGTTTAAAATGACGAATAACTAAAGGAACCTGCTCCTCCTGCAGGACCAAGGCTGCCTCTTCATTTTCCGGCGTTACCGCATCACCGATTAACCCTTGAGCATGTTCCACAACTTCGCTTAGGCAACTTAAACGATCCTGGGTTGCCTCCATCAGGAGTCTGGTCCAAGCGCGTTCCTCCGCTGTCAGTTCTGGACCGAATATGCCCGCTTTTTGCAGAAATGGAATAGCCAGCTCAGTCAACCTATCCAGCGAAGTTTGCCGGATATAACAGCCATTAATCCATTTCAGCTTGTCAATATCAAAAACAGCTGGATTTTTCGCGACCCGGTCAAGCGAAAAATATTGCACCATTTCCGGCAGGCTAAGAATTTCTTCTTCTCCCGGGGGCGACCAACCTAATAAGGCCAGAAAGTTGATCAAGGCCTCTGGCAAGTACCCGGCCTCCTGATAGGCAACAACAGAGGTAGCCCCATGTCGTTTACTCATTTTCGACCGGTCTTTACCCAAGATAAGCGAGACATGGGCAAATTGCGGTCGAGTTAAACCTAAGGCGTCATAGATTAACAACTGTCGCGGGGTGTTAGACAAGTGTTCCTCGCCTCGAATAACGTGAGAAATCTCCATTAAAGTATCATCAATAACACAGGCAAAATTATAGACGGGAATACCATCCGATTTCACGATAACGTAATCACCCATCGTCCCTGTATCAAAAGTCACTTCACCCCGGACCAGATCATTTAAAATTACCAAATGATTATCTGGTACGCGGAAACGAATCGTCGGCCGGCGGCCTTCTGCCTGCAGTTTCTCCCGCTCCTTGGTTGATAGCTCCCGGCATTTCCCTAGATATCGAGGGGTCTCCCCTTGTTTTATCAGCATTTGCCGTTCTGCTTCCAGTTCTTCCTCCGTACAGTAGCAGTAATAAGCCTTGCCTTCAGCTAATAACTGAGCCGCAAAACGCTGATAGGTATCTAACCGTTCAGTTTGTCGGTAGGGTTCATACGCCCCGCCAACGCCGATTCCCTCATCCCAGGTAATACCTAACCAACGGAGAGAAGCCAAGATATTTTCCTCTGACTCCCGACTGGAACGCTCCAGATCAGTATCCTCGATTCGAACCACAAAATTCCCACCGTATTTCTTAGCAAACAAGTAATTAAACAAGGCTGATCGGGCGCCACCAATATGTAAAGGACCAGTCGGACTAGGCGCAAAACGAACTCGCACCTTGACATTATCTGCCGAAACTACCATTGTCTGTAACTCTGCCTTTCCCAATAAATTTCTTTATGATTAATCTTTACTAATCTTTACGAACCACTGAGACAACCGCATAAGCGGCGATTCCTTCCCCGGTGCCGGTGAAACCCAGGCCTTCAGTGGTTGTTGCCTTAAGGCTAATTTGGTCTAGCGTGACTGCCATAATCCGGGCGAGGTTTTCTCTCATGCTTTGGATATGGGGAGCTAAGCGTGGCCGTTGAGCCACCACCACGCTATCTAGATTACCCAACCGCCAGCCTTTCTGCTCCAACAGCTCCTTAACCTGTTCCAAAAGGGCAACACTAGAAACACCGGCCAACTCAGGGTCAGTATCCGGAAAATGCTGACCAATGTCGCCAAGGGCCAGCGTGCCTAAAAGAGCATCCATAATAGCATGAATCAGGACATCAGCATCCGAATGTCCCAATAATCCCTTCTCAAACGGGATAGAGATACCTCCCAGAATCAGCTTTCGCCCGGTTACGAGACGGTGTACATCGTAGCCGATACCTACTCGAACCATTACCACCCTGGAGTCAAGGTTCAGCAAACTAACCTTGAATCTCCGCCTCCCCTCTATCTAATTTTCAACCACTAATTCGAGTTCTCTGGCGACGGGCCAAAATAACCTCTGCCAGTTCCAAGTCTTCCGGCGTGGTTATTTTCAAATTTTCGTAATCACCGGTAACTAATTTAACACTGACACCAAGTCTTTCAACCAAGGAAGCATCATCCGTGCCATAGTACTTATCTTTATAGGCCATTTCATAGGCTTTCTGCAACAGGTGACGATTAAAAACCTGAGGGGTCTGGACACTCCACAAATTTTGTCGATTTAGAGTTGTCTTAACTAAACCATTGGCTGTGGCTACCTTAATGGTATCTTTAACTGGCACCGCCGCCACCGCCGCGTCATGCTTCCAGGCTTCTCTGATGGTCCGCTGTAAAATATGGTCGATCAAAAGGGGCCGTGCCCCGTCGTGCACGGCCACCCATTGACAATCTTCCGGTAATGCCTGTAGTCCCCGATATACCGAGTCTTGACGTTCTTTTCCACCGGCCAGGACTGTTTTGACCTTGGAAAAACCATAATGCTTGACAATCTTTTCCCGACACCAGAATACCTCTTCCGGAGCGACGACCAAACAAATTTCATCAATCAACGGCTCTTTCTGAAACACCTGCAGGGTATGGACTACCAATGGTACTCCCGCCAGAGGAAGATATTGCTTGTTGATTTCAGCTTTCATCCGCCTTCCCTGACCCGCGGCAGGAATAATCGCTGTTGTTTTAGCCAAGTAAATTCACCTCATTAACGTTCGTACCGGTACCCGGCATCTTCTTGTCTGTGCCTCTTGGCTTAGCAAAAATCATCCGTCCCGCGGCTGTTTGAAAAACACTCGTCACAAAAACATCCACGGACTGGCCGATAAAACGGCGACCTCCGTCGATGACGATCATTGTTCCGTCATCCAAATAGCCAACTCCTTGACCAGCTTCTTTACCATCCTTAATTACTTGAACAACCATTTCTTCACCAGGTAAAACAATCGGTTTGACGGCATTGGCCAATTCGTTGATGTTTAAAACCTTAACTCCCTGTAATTCAGCCACCTTGTTTAAATTATAATCATTAGTCAGGATATAACCCTGCTTGAGTTGCGCCAATCTAACCAGCTTACTGTCAACTTCAGTTAAATCTTCAAAATCATCTTCCACTACCTCAACGGTGATGTTTGGGTTTTTTCGCATTTCGTTCAGAATATCCAGGCCGCGTCTACCCCGGCTGCGTTTTAATAAATCAGAAGAATCAGCGACATGGCGCAGTTCTTCAAGAACAAAAGAAGGGACAACCAGAACCCCCTCAATAAATCCACTCTGACAAATATCAGCGATTCTTCCATCGATTATAACGCTAGTATCTAAAATTTTGTATCGACCACGTACTTCACTTTTTAAGGCACGATCCTTATCGCGCCCCCCTATCCGTGGAAAAATCGAAAAAACTGCCAACAATTCATCCTTTCTCTTCATTCCTAGTAAAAGGCCCAAATAACCCAACCCTAAACTAACAATAATCGCTAAATATCCGCCAATTACCGGAACATAAGAAAAAGAATAACCTAACAGAGTAGCTATTATAAGGCCGATAATTAGTCCTAAAGCACCACCCAGTAAATCCTGAGTTGGCGTTTTTTGCAGGGCATTTTCCACTCCGGCAGCCGCTTGAACTACTTTTCGCATACACCAAGGAGCAAGCGCAAAGGCTAACAGAGCCAAAATCCCTGTACTTAAACCAATCAAAGTATACTCCATCATGGAGCCAACTGGAAGTATTGAGTTAACAAAACTACTGTCCAAAACAATCCTACTTAACCAAAGCCCCAGACCACCTCCAATCAGAGTAATGATGATTCTTACCACTTTTTGTCCCATTAAACTTTTTCACCTCCTTTCTAGCTTGGCAATTCCTAGCACTCATTATAACAACCCCGATAAACCCTGTCAAAAAGCAGGATTCCCGATCTTACGCCAGAAAGCGACTTCCTCCGTCATCCGTGTCCAGCGGTTCCCTCCGTCACCCGTGTGCATTGACAATAGAAAGTACTTATCATTATAATAGTGAGTACAATAGCAAAAGTGAATCTGAGAATTCTCAGAATCAGCTTTGAGCTTTGGAGCAAAGGAGTGACCGATTGCATGAAGGACCTGCTCTGCGATGAATTTCAGAATACTGTTGCCGAATTACTCATTCGACATCACAGTATTCTTGACGTTTTATCTAAATCGCAAGAAGCTACCGCCAGAGTAAATCGTGCTGTCACTAAAGCAGTAACCGGTTGTGGTTGCATTCAAATAGATGCTAAGAAGAAACTAATTCCTCCTGAGGCCACTCTCGCCGATTTAAAAAGCTACCTGGAGAGCCATCTTCAAGGTTCACTCTGTCCTTCCTGCCAGGAAGTCGTCGAGATGGAACTTGGAAAACTGCTTTTTTACATTACCGCCCTATGTAATCTGCTGGATCTGAACTTGTATGATGTTTTTCTCAAGGAACATAAAAAAATCAGCACCCTACGCATCTTTAACCTCACTTGAGACCATAATTATCATGGTCCAAACAAGATTCTGTACTTTAAACAATGGCCGATTAACTCATATTCTTTGATCTAAAATAACCTGCTCTTGCAACCTCTTGAGTCCGTTCTTTATCGCTCGGGCTCTTACTTCACCAATTCCCTCAACTTCGTCTAACTCTTCAATAGAAGCCTTAAGGATTCTGGGTAAATTGCCGATTGTCTCGACTAGGTTAGAAATAACCGACGTAGGCAGGCGGGGAACTTTTTGCAAAATTCGGTATCCTCTTGAGGAAACTGATAAATCCAGAATGCTCGCCGAAGCTCCATAACCCAAGGCCCGACCAATTGCTACCAAATCAGTTAACTCTTCTGATGTCCAGCGATTTAATTGTTCATGAATTTCTCGGGGAGATTTTTCATTTGGGAAAACGCCGTAATCTTGAATGACTAACAAGACTTCATTCTCGGCATTACCGGCCAATTCGTGCATCTGCATGCTCACCAATCGTCCTTCAGTACCCAATTCACAGATATATCCTTCTAACTCCTTAACGATCCTAATTACCAACTGGCAACGTTGAATAACCCGGGCCACCTCAAAAACAGTAACCATATCTTCAAATTCTAACGCACTTAGACTAATCAGATCCTTATCCAAGACCGTCCGATATTTTTCTAGAGTCTGCAAAGCCTGATTCGCCTTAACCAACAGCAACCCAATATCTTGGAGCATATACTTGGTAGGGCCTTGATAAAGGGTAATTAAACTGCGTCTCTGGGAGATGGCGATTACTAGTTCTCCGGTTTGCCGAGCCATTCGTTCGGCAGTTCGGTGGCGGATTCCGGTTTCGTGAGATGGTATTTCTGGATTAGGGACTAACTGGGTGTTAGCATAAAGAATTCGTCGGGCATCATGACTTAAAATAATCGCTCCGTCCATTTTCGCCAGTTCATATAGATATGCAGGAGTAAATTCACAATCAATCTTAAATCCGCCTTCAGTGGCGGCCATTACCTGCGGGCCGTCACCGACGACGATTAAAGCCCCCATTTTCCCGCGGAGTATATTTTCGATGCCACTCCGCAGGGCTGTTCCCGGAGCCAAAATTTTTAAAGCCTTCACCAGTTTCTCTTCCAAGAACTTTTCCTCACGATACCGCTCCTCATGATATCTTTCATCTTTAGTAAACCTATCTTCGCGTAATCGATCATCTCTTTTTTCTTCTTTATCTTCCCGCACTTCCCTATTCTCTCCCCGGGTATCTCGCTGTTCTTTAAAATCTTTTAACCCTCTTGGATCTTTAACTGGCCGGGCATCCCTTAGCTCCCGATATTCTTTGCTTTCTTTTGTTTCTCTCCCTTCCCGCAGGCGTCGGTCAACTGCTTCCGCTTGAACTTCTCTTTTCTCCATTAATTCTTCTGTCATATCCACTGTCCGACTAACTTTGGTCATTCCATTATCCATTCTCGTCTTCCTCCGCTTAAAAAATCAGACATTGGACCTAAACCAAGATAAAACCATGCTGACGCTGGTGGATTAACTCAATCAGCAGACTAGACCGGGAACGAAAATAAAAAGTTTAACCCGAAAAAACAACTTCCAAGGCCTCTTCCAGGGTAACTACGCCAATCAATTCAGTACCGGCTGGGTTTTTCACCTGTCGCTCATTTCCCTTTGGAATGATCAATTGTTTAAAGCCAAGTCGAGCAGCTTCCTGCAAGCGTTTATTTATCTGACCCACGGACCGGATTTCCCCGGTTAATCCTATTTCCCCGGTGACTAATAGATCCCTGTTGGCTGGGATTCCTTTAAAACTGGAGGCCAAAGCCAAGGCAATACCGAGGTCCGCCGCCGGTTCAATTACTTTTGTTCCCCCGACCACATTAACGAAAACATCCTGGTTCAAAATGTTGAGACCCACTCGCTTTTCCAGCACCGCCAGAATTAATGATACCCGATTGTAATCAGCCCCAGTAATACTCCGCCGCGGTTGACCAAATCCCCCCGGTACTACCAAGGCTTGAACCTCAACCAATAAAGGCCGTGTTCCCTCTAAAGTAGCCACGACCACCGATCCAGCCGCATTAATCGGTCGTTCTGTCAAGAACCACTCCGAGGGATTAGTCACATCCACCAGCCCAGTTTCCTGCATCTCGAGAATGCCGCTTTCATTTGTGGAGCCAAAACGGTTTTTCATTCCCCGCAGAATGCGAAAACTGTGATGCCGTTCCCCATCTAGGTGAAGCACAACATCGACCATATGCTCCAGTACTCGGGGTCCGGCAATTGCCCCATCCTTAGTCACGTGACCGACTATCCAAACCACTATCTGCGTTGTTTTGGCTAAATTCATCAAGAAAGCCGTACTTTCCCGCACTTGGCCCAGAGTACCTGGCGCCATTACCAGTTCCGGACTGAAAACGGTTTGAATAGAATCAATAATCACCATCAGCGGGTTAAGCTGCTTGATATGTTCCGCAACGATCCCCAGATCAGCCTCTCCTAGAACCATTAGCCGGTTTGAGTTTATCCCCAACCGGCTAGCTCTTAAGGCTATCTGCTGAACCGATTCTTCAGCCGTAACATACAAAACTGGTCCATTCTGGTCGGACAACCAGCGGGCTACTTGGAGCAACAGGGTAGATTTGCCGATCCCGGGATCTCCGCTTAGGAGGACTAGCGAACCAGGAACAAGTCCCCCACCCAGGACCCGATCAACCTCCGCGCTCCCGGTTCGGTAGCGGATACCCGAATCAACAAGAACATCACTAATTACTTGAGGGTTATTGACTGGTTTTTGATCGGACCTAAGGGGAAAAGAAGGAGCGGCTGTTTTCTCAACCAACGAATTCCATTCCAGACAACCAGGGCAGCGGCCAACCCATTTGGCTGCTTCAAATCCGCATTGCTGACAAAGGAATTTGGTGCGCACTTTGGTCAAACAGCCATCTCCCCTTCTCTATTCCAGTCAATTAAGCCCTGCGACAATTATAACATTAATACATTCGCGTGTCAGGTTACTTCTCAATGATGATATTATTATCCCGCGCATCAACCCGTACTAGATCGCCGGCTTGATACTTCCCGCGCAATAGCTCCTCGGATAACGCGTTTTCGATTAGCCGCTGGATTGCTCGACGGAGTGGTCGAGCACCGTAAGCCGGGTCATAACCCTCTTTAAGCAAGTATTCTTTAGCGGCCTCTGTCACTTCTAACTTAATTCCTTGCTCCGCCAATCGATCGCGCACTTCCCGGAGCATCAGGTCAATAATCTGCTTGAGTTCAGCTTCGGTCAAGTTATGGAAGACGATAGTTTCATCAATCCGGTTCAGAAATTCTGGCCGGAAGGTTCGAGTCAATTCATTTAATATTCTTTTTTGCATTTCTTTGTAGCGATCCTCTTCTCGAACGTCCGGCCGAAATCCCATTACTCCCTCTCGTTTTAAGTGTTGGGCCCCGACATTAGAAGTCATTATCACTATCGTATTGCGAAAATCAACCGTTCGGCCCTGCGCATCGGTTAAGCGACCGTCATCTAGTAACTGCAGCAAGATATTGAATACCTCTGGGTGGGCTTTTTCTATTTCATCAAAGAGAATGACCGAATAGGGTTTACGGCGCACCGCCTCAGTCAATTGCCCCCCCTCATCATAACCGACGTACCCGGGCGGTGAACCCACCAAGCGCGAAACGGTAAATTTCTCCATATATTCAGACATATCGATCCGAATTAGATTATCTTCATCGCCAAACATAGCCTCAGCGAGAGCGCGAGCTAATTCAGTTTTGCCAACTCCAGTTGGTCCCAAGAAGATAAAGGAACCCACCGGCCGTTTCGGGTTTTTAAGTCCAGCACGCGCCCGCCTGACGGCGCGGGCAACGGCCTGAACTGCTTCATCCTGGCCAATTACCCGTTCGTGTAAAATCTCCTCCAGCCGAATCAGCCGTTCACTTTCCTCTTCGGCCAGTTTATTAACCGGTATCCCGGTCCAGGAAGAGACAATATGCGCGATGTCCTCTTCAGTAACGTTGGCTTCCTCTTGCCCTTGTTTCTGCTTCCAGTTGTTTCGGCGTGAATCTAACTCTTCTTTAATCTTTTGCTCCCGATCCCTAAGTTCGGCTGCCTTTTCGAATTCCTGCCCGGCAATCGCCTCTTCTTTTTCTTTCTGGATTTCTTCTAACTGTTGATTAAGATCCTTCAGGTCCGGTGGAGTGGTGAAGCTCCGCAGTCTCACGCGTGACGAGGCCTCATCAACCAGGTCAATCGCCTTATCGGGCAAGAAACGATCCGTGATATAGCGATCAGCCAACCGTGCCGCGGCCTGAATCGCCTCATCAGTGATCTTGACTCGGTGGTGAGCTTCATAGCGATCGCGTAAGCCATAGAGAATCTTAATCGTCTCTTCCACACTCGGTTCTTCCACTATAATAGGTTGGAATCGTCTTTCCAAGGCCGGGTCCTTTTCAATATGCTTTCGATACTCATCCAGGGTGGTTGCCCCGATACACTGTAACTCTCCTCTAGCGAGAGCAGGTTTTAAGATATTAGCCGCATCAATCGCTCCTTCGGCCCCGCCCGCACCAATTAAGGTATGCAATTCATCGATAAAAATGATCACATTGCCGGCATTACGGATCTCGTCAACAATCTTTTTCAGTCTTTCTTCGAACTCGCCACGATACTTGGTTCCAGCAACGACCGAAGACAGATCCAGGGCCAGGACCCTTTTATCGGTTAGAATTTCGGGCACCTCTTTTTTGATAATGCGCTGGGCCAAACCCTCAGCGATGGCTGTCTTTCCTACCCCGGGATCCCCGACTAAGACCGGGTTATTCTTGGTCCGACGGCTAAGGATCTGAACTACCCGTTCAATCTCCTTATCGCGGCCAATAACCGGGTCAAGTTTGCCATCTTTAGCATATGCGGTGAGATCACGACTGAACTGATCCAGCACCGGCGTTTTACTGCCTTGTTGACTGCGTCCACCGCTGGCCGGTGGGCCCCCTAATATTTGCCCCGGTCCAGCCCCGAGCATGTTAATGATTTGACTCCGAACTTGTTGTAAATTAACCCCTAAATCATTTAAAACACGCGCGGCTACTCCTTCACCCTCCCGAATTAGACCCAATAACAGGTGTTCGGTCCCAACATAGCCCGCTCCTAGCTGTCGGGCCTCATCAACTGATAGTTCCAGGACCTTCTTAGTCCGGGGGGTTAAACTGACTTCTTGAACCGGTGCTGGACCAGTTCCGACCAAGCTAATGATTTTTTCCCGAACTTGCTCCAGATTTATTCCCAGATTGCTTAAAACCCGGGCCGCCACACTTTCACCCTCACGAATTAAACCCAGAAGCAAATGCTCAGTCCCTACTGCGCCGTGCTGAAGCCGACGCGCTTCTTCCTGCGAGTAAATCAATACTTTTTGCGCTCTTTCTGTAAAACGGGCAAACATTATACCAGCCCCCTTTCAAGAAAATATTACTTAACTAAAATTACAATATGCGTTGTTCTGGGTCACAAATATTAATTTTTTGCTTTTTTTGGCAAGTTAACCCTTTAATTTC
>JAAZDI010000226.1 GCA_012512295.1 Syntrophomonadaceae bacterium | reverse complement strand
GTACTGAACAAATCTTTCAGGCACGCGAATTAGGCTTGCGATCCATTGCTACGTTTTTCTATCAAAAGATTTAAAGTAGATAAAATTTTAAAACCTAGGCAGGAATTTGTTCGCTTTATGTAGAAATAGAATGAAAAAAGTTCTGTGCCTAATTATCATGCTTCAGTCATGGAGACGGGCTTTTTTTGTGGCTGTAAGAAAGAAAAATTTGGCCCGGTTTATTCTGGGTAAATTAAAGTAAAGTCCTTCGAGATTCAGACGCCGGAGGACTGATAATCTAGTCAGTCGAGGAATGAATCGGCTGAAAAAGGAGGGCCCTTCTAAAGAAGAAAAGGGATGTCCATGATTAGTCTTAATAGCATGACAGTTGTTGGTCATCCTGGATCTATAAAGGGTTAAAGGCTTCTTCTGCAATCATGAAGTAGAGTTAAATATAGTTGCAGAGCGAAGACCGGGCCAAAGATAACTGAAGGGTCCCACTAAGTTAGAAAACTCAGTTGGGGGTGGTGAAAGAGGGTTCGTTCGCGTTTTTAGGTATTTAGTAGTCGGATTATAGGGTAAAACAGTCGGGATTTTAGGATTGAAAAAATGCAAACCATTCTCAAAGGAGGAAAGGGCTTTGAAAATAGCTGTATGTGTTAAGCAAACTTTTGACACCGAAGCTAAAATCGTCCTCAAAAACGGAAAAGTCAGCGATGACGGGATTAACTTGATTATTAACCCTTACGATGAAGTAGCCGTGGAAGAAGCTCTCCAAATTAAGGAGAAGCAAGGTGGAGAAGTTATAGTCGTATCTGCTGGTTCTGATAAGGCCCAGGATGCAATTCGTCAAGCATTAGCCATGGGAGCGGATAAAGGAGTTCTAATTAACTCTGATACAGAAGCTGACGAATACGCCCGCGCTGGTATTCTGGCTAAAGCAATAGGCGGCCTAGGCGCCGACCTGATTCTGTGTGGACACGTTGCTGCTGATGATGGTTCCTCCCAGGTTCCGACTCGGTTGGCTGAAATCCTGAACCTTCCCCACGTTAACGTAGTACGTAAACTTGAACTGAACGGTAATACTGCTGTCTGTACTCGTGAAACTGATGGCGGAACAGAAGTTATCGAGGTAAAATTACCAGCAGTCATTACCTGCCAGGTTGGAATGAACGAACCCCGGTATCCTTCCATGAAAGGTATTATGCAAGCCAAGAAGAAACCGATTGACAAAGTCGCTGGCGAGGCAATTGCTTCTAAAACTTCTGTAGCTTCCGTATTCATTCCACCTCCAAAAGCTGCTGGTAAGAAAATCGAGGCAGATCCAGCTGATGCTGCGGCTCAAGTAGTTAACTGGTTAAAGAACGAAGTTCGGGTAATCGGCTAATCTGAATGGAATTCACGAACAAAGGAGGAGAATAGTCTAATGGCAAAAGGTACATGGGTTGTTGTTGACCAACGTGACGGCAAAATCCGCAAAGTATCGCTTGAATTGATTAGCAAGGCTCGTGACTTCGGCGATGAGGTTGCCGCTGTTATTATGGGTCAAGGTATCGAAGGTCTAGCTGCTGAAGCTGGTAAAGCTGGGGCAGATAAGGTTTACATTGTAGACGACGCAAAATTTGCGAAGTACAATACAGGTGCTTACGCTGCTCAACTAGCTGCCATGGCGAAAAAGTATGAACCAGCAACTATTATCTTTGGGCATAGTGCAATGGGTAAGGACCTGGCTCCTCGGGCCGCTCAAAAGTTAGATGCTGGTCTGGTAACAGACTGCACTGATGTTGAAGTAGATGGTGGCAAGCTGACCTTTGTCCGCCCAATCTATGCGGGTAAAGCCTTTGCAAAAGTTAATGTTAATTCCACCCCCGTTATGGCTACTATTCGGGCAAACATTTTTGACGTAGTCGATGTTGGAAAAACTCCTGAAGTAATCAAGGCTGACGTAGCGGTAAGCGATGCGGACCTATATCAGACTGTCAAAGACTTTATCCCGACTGTATCCAGCCGACCAGAGCTTACTGAAGCTAACTTCGTTGTATCCGGCGGCCGTGGAGCTAAAGGACCAGAAGGCTTCAAAATGCTTGAAGAGCTGGCAGACATCTTTGGGGCTGCAGTTGGTGCTTCCCGGGCAGCTGTCGACTCTGGCTGGATTGATACTCAGTACCAGGTTGGCCAAACTGGTAAAGTGGTTAACCCTATACTCTACGTAGCGGCTGGTATCTCTGGTGCAATTCAGCACGTAGCCGGCATGTCTTCTTCCAAGAACATTGTTGCTATTAATAAAGACCCTGAAGCACCGATTTTCAGTATTGCTGACTTCGGTATTGTTGGGGATATGCATGCCGTTATTCCGGAAATGATTAAGCAACTAAAGAAGTAATCAGGGTTTAGAGATAAAGGGTATTTCGAGTACTCTAGGTCCTAATTAGAAAATGATACTGGATATGCGCCACGCACCCTTTAACCAGCTTCGCATATCCAGTATTCATGTACAAAAAATGCCAAGGGGGGTATAAAATGGAGGGTCTGTTGCATTTTTTTAGCTACTCGGCTAGTTTTGCAGAAGCATCCGAGGAGGCTGTAAAGCTGATTACTCGTGTTTCCCCCACCAACATTCCCTGGGCCCATATGTATCTGTTAATCATGTGGATTCCGCTGCTTGCTTTCCTTTACGGCTTTTATATCCGGTGCCGGATGTATAGCGTAGGAAAACCTGAGATGCGGACCGACGAGGTGGGAACACGGATCGGCTCCTGGTTAAAGTATACCTTTGGACATGGTCGAATTACCCGGGAAGCTTTACCCGGTTGGAGCCATTTTGCGCTATTCTGGGGCTGGGTACTGATGTTTGCCCTAACTGGAACAGTTGCTATTACCTCTACTGTACGTGAAGTAAGTGAAATGTTATTCGGTATTCATATACCGAAAATGACCGGTAACTTTTTTATTGGTTTCCATTTAATTGGGGAAATTGCTGGTATTGTCGCGATTATCGGTGTTTTGTATTTGATTTATCGACGTTATGTCATCAAGCCTGATCGGCTCAATGATACGCGAGAGGAAGACGGTTGGATACTCGCACTTGTTCTGGTAATTATGCTAACCGGCTATTTTATAGAAGCTCTCCGGATCACTGGTCAGTTGATGGCTATGGGTGGTGGAGTAGTTACTGCTGCAGCAATAGCCCAACTAGCACCGATAGATAAAGCTGCTCATCCAATTGGTTGGACCATCGCTACTCTCTTCTATAATTTACCTTTTGACACTGTTACCATCTGGCACCGGATGCTATGGTGGTTCCATATGTTTATCGCCTTCCTGTTTATTGGCCTGATCCCTCAAACCAAATTATGGCACATTATGGCCGGTATGCTAAACTACTTCTTCCGCAACCTCGGACCCAAGGGTGCAGTTAAGCCAATTCCAAATATTGAAGAAGCAGAAACTTTTGGGGTAGAAGCAATTGAAGAGTTTACCTGGAAGGATATGCTGGATTTTGATACCTGTATCCGTTGTGGACGTTGTCAGGATAACTGCCCAGCTTACCTAACTGGTAAGGCTTTGAACCCGAAAAAGTTAATTCAGGATCTTAAGGAGCACTGGCTAGAAAAGGCCCCGTATTTACTGGCTCAGAAGAAAGCTGCGACCGCCGATGCTGGAGAAGCAGTAGGAGCTATGTCTGATGAAGGCGCTGTCGACGTGATGGAAAAAGCCCTGATCGGCGATGTGATCTCAGAAGAAGCGATTTGGGATTGCACCAACTGCCGGGCTTGTATGGAAATGTGCCCGATGTTCATTGAGCATATTCCGAAAACTATTGAAATGCGCCGGAATTTGGTTATGTGGCAGAGTTCCTTCCCGAGTGAAGCACAACTGGTCTTCCGAGGCATGGAAAATAATAGTAACCCCTGGAACGTGGGTTGGGCTGACCGGGATAAGTGGGCTGAAGGCTTAGATGTTCCATTATGGTCTGAGATTCCGGAAAACGAACGACACAATTACTATCTCTACTATGTCGGTTGTTCCGGTGCGTTTGACGATCGCAATAAGAAAGTCGCTAAAGCTGTCGTCCAGATTCTGAAGAAAGCTGGTATTAAATTTGCAATCCTGGGTACCGAAGAAAAATGCTGTGGCGATTCAGCTCGACGCTTGGGGAATGAGTACCTGTATTACCAATTGGTCACCGAAGCCGTTGAAACAATGAATGGTTATGGTGTCCAAAAGATCATTGCTGCTTGCCCGCACTGCATGAATACCCTGAAAAATGAATATCCACAATTTGGAGGCAATTATGAGGTAATTCACCATACTCAATTAATTGCTGATTTAATCAAGAGCGGTAAGATTCGTTTAACCAAACCGTTGAACAAGACCTTAACCTATCATGACTCTTGTTTCCTAGGCCGTCACAATGATGAGTACGATGCTCCCAGACAAATTCTAGCAGCAATTCCAGGAGTTAAACTCGAAGAAATGGATCGGAACCGTGAAAGAGGCTTCTGTTGCGGTGCTGGTTGTGGCCGGATGTGGCTGGAAGAACACGTTCACGAAGGACAAAAACGGATCAATATTGCTCGGACGGAGCAAGCTTTGGACAAAAATCCTGAAATCATTGCCGCTAACTGTCCTTTCTGTATCCAGATGTTTGAAGATGGTGTGAAATCTAAAGACCTTGAAGATTTCCCGGTCCGCGATCTGGCCGAATTGGTCGTAGAGGCGATGTAGGGTTTAAAGAAAACTTAATTCAGGATTCGCTTGAGACGAACATGTCAAATAAGATATTTAGTGACAGCCCCATAAAGGCTGTCACTAAAACCATCAAAGTGTTCTAAAAATATTTGAAATCTAACACAAAGATTTGACAGAAAATGCTGGAAGCAGCAGGAATTTTGGAGAACCTTGTAGAATAAATAGACCTAAAACAAAGTTTATACAAGATACTGCCTTCGCTTCTCAGCGTCCAGAAGTAACAGGCCAAGATTAGACAAGAATAAAGGAGGTGAAGGATGGCTGCACCTCGTGGAGGAGGGTTTCGAGTTTTAACAAAGTATTTTAAATCCTAATTAATTAACAAATGGAGGTTGAAATCATGGCAAACGCTGTAATTGTTAGTGCTGTACGTACTCCAGTAGGCAGTTTTGGCGGTAGTTTAAAAGGACTTGGCGCAGCGAAAATCGGGGCAATTGCGATTAAAGCGGCCTTAGAGCGGATTAATTTAGATCCGGCGAAAGTTGATGAAGTAGTATTTGGTTGTGTTCTTCAGGGCGGATTAGGTCAAAATATCGCACGCCAATGTTCACTTGGCGCTGGCATCCCGGTTGAAGTACCGGCAATGACCATCAATAAAGTCTGTGGCTCTGGTCTGCGAAGTATTTCCTTAGCTTGCCAAATGATTCAAAACGGCGATGCCGATATTATCGTTGCTGGCGGGACCGAAAACATGTCTGATGCTCCCTTCGTACTGGACGATGCCCGTTGGGGCTATCGGATGGCCAGCCCAAGAAGCGGCTTTGGCAAAGTTAAAGACATGATGATCTTTGATGGGATCTGGGATATCTACAACTCCATCCATATGGGTAATACAGCTGAGAACGTAGCAGCCATGTATGGCATCACTCGGGAAGAATTAGACGAGCAAGCTGCCCTCAGTCAGAATAAGGCAGAAGCAGCGATCAAAGAAGGAAAATTTAAGGAAGAAATCGTTCCGGTAGAAATCAAGACTAAAAAAGGTACTGTTGTTTTTGACACCGATGAGTTTGTCCGCTTCGGGGTAACCAAAGAATCCCTTGCCAAGCTAAAGCCTGCTTTCCAAGATGACGGAATTGTGACTGCGGGTAATGCTTCTGGGATTAACGATGGCGCAGCAGCTGTTGTTGTTATGTCCGAAGAAAAGGCGAAAGAACTAGGCCTGACTCCAATGGCCAAGTTTGTTGGTTGGGCATCCGGCGGTGTAGATCCTAAGGTTATGGGACTTGGCCCGATCCCAGCCGTCAGAAATCTTATGGCCAAAACCGGCCTCAAGATTGAAGACTTCGATCTGATTGAAGCCAATGAAGCTTTTATGGCTCAATGGATCGCTGTCGGACGTGAGCTTGGCTTTGACCTCAGCAAGGTTAACGTCAATGGTGGTGCAACCGCTATCGGTCACCCGATCGGTGCATCTGGAGCCCGGATTTTAGTAACCCTGCTTTATGAAATGAAACGTCGGGGAGCGAAGAGAGGTCTGGCTACCCTCTGCATCGGCGGCGGCATGGGAACAGCTATGGCAGTCGAAATGTAGGCTAAGTAATTGTCTGTCGTATAAGAGTTATCGAGATCTTCAGCTAGATGGTTAATGTAAAACCTGAATAGTACCTCGGGTTTACGACCATCGAAAAAGCAGGATAAGTTAATTGTAGAATAGATGTATGATAGGGTGTCCCCTTGGAGCCGGGGCCATCGGACAACCTGAAGGGCTGTTCAAGCACCGTAATCCAAGCGGGACACCCGCTTTGTTTACATAATTTTAATGGCATTTATACTATTCATTAATCTCGGAAAAAATACATTATATAAATAGCTAAATAGGCTAAAAATTAACTGAAATAAGTTTGAAAATATGGTTTGTCCTGGGTCTAACCCTGACACCTGTGTATATGTCGCATGTCGGAATGCCAAAAAGGGGGATGCAAAACATTGAAAATCGGCGTCTACCCGGGGAGCTTCGATCCAGTTACAAATGGACATCTGGATATACTGGAGCGGGCGTCGAAGCTATTTGATCAAGTCATTGTTGCGGTAATTCATAATCCACAAAAAAAAGGGTTTTTTTCAATTGAAGAAAGAGTGGCACTTTTAGAAGAGGTGACCCGGCATATTCCGAAGGTAACAGTGGACTCTTTTACCGGGTTATTGATGGACTATGTGGTTAGTAAAAAGGCACAAGCAGTTATCCGGGGTTTAAGAGCGGTTAGCGACTTTGATTACGAAATGCAAATGGCTCTGATGAATAATAAACTTTGTCCATCAGTCGAGACGATCTTTATTATCTCATGTCCCCAGTATATTTATCTGAGTTCGACCAAAATTAAAGAAGTGGCTATACTAGGTGGATCAATCAATGGTTTGGTTCCTAAGCATGTGGAACAAAAACTAATTGATAAAATACGTAATACCAATAAGGGCTAATATAAACTTACTTAGACCATTTTTTCTAATGCGATAGCTGTCAATATTCAGTGAAAATGTCACCTAAAACTAGTCTTCTTTATTCAGTAAAAATGTCACCCAGTGATATTTTTTTGAGGTAGAAGATGCATTATGGGGCATCCTCTACCAGACTAAATAATAGG
>JAAZDI010000225.1 GCA_012512295.1 Syntrophomonadaceae bacterium | reverse complement strand
GCGTAGAGGCGGTGTATACCTCTCTGGGGATCGATCCGACGCGGGGTTTGTGTATTTTGGACGGACTGGCCTTGGATGAGCGTCCGCCCCAGCCGGATATGGCGAACCTGATTCTTCAGGTTTATAACCCGCGGGTCGCCTCCGAAGTCAAACTTTCCCTGATGGAATACTACCCCGATGACTACAAGGTCTGGGTAGTTCGGGCTGCAGGTGTGCCGCATGAGGAAAAAATGATCGAAGTTCCCCTATACGAACTGGATCGTTTACCCTGGATCGATCACTTGACCAGTCTTTATCTGCCGCCTCGGCCAAGAGCTGAGTCGAAGCCAAAGCCTGAGCCGGGATATCCTGAGGCAGAATTCCCGCTTGATCCGTTAGTGAAGGTAATGGATGCTTTACTCGGTCCTGGGGGTTGCCCCTGGGATCGGGAACAGACTCACCAATCCCTGCGGCCTTATTTGATTGAAGAGACCTATGAGGTTATTGAGGCCCTGGATGACGGAGATATGGACAAGTTGGCCGACGAGTTAGGTGATTTATTGCTGCAAATCGTATTTCACGCGGCTTTGGCCAGGGAACGTGAATATTTTGACATTAATGATGTAATACTGAAGATAACCCAAAAAATGATTCGTCGCCATCCCCATGTCTTTGGCGAGGCGAAGGTGGAGTCAGCTGGAGAGGTCCTGGTTAACTGGGAACAAATCAAACGTCAGGAAGTTAAAGAGGCGAATGGTTATCTTTCCGGTATTCCTCGGATGCTGCCCGCTCTCTTACGGGCCCAAAAAGTTCAGGCCAAGGCGGCCCGGGTCGGCTTTGACTGGCCATCAATTGAGGGGGCGTGGGAGAAGGTTAAGGAAGAATTAAAGGAATTGGAGGAGGCGCAGTTAAACGGGAGCCATGGTCAGAAATTTGAGGAACTGGGAGATTTGCTTTTCGCAGTCGTAAATCTGGCTCGATTCTATGGAGTCGATTCAGAAACCGCCTTAACGCGAACGATTGATAAATTCATTAGGCGGTTTGGCTACATTGAGGCCAAGGCAATTAAGGAAGGAAGAAGTCTGCATCAGTTGACTCTGCTGGAAATGGATCATTGGTGGGAAGAGGCAAAACACAAAGAATAATGCAAAAAAATTTGTTACATAGCAGGAAATCCTATTGATTTAGCGAATAATGCTCATGTAACCTAATCTTTCTATACAGGAGGGGTATGGAAGTGAATAAAACCGAGCTGGTCAGTGCGGTTGCCGAAAAGGCGGATTTAACCAAGAAGGAATCTGAAAGAGTCATTAATGCCTTGTTTGCTTCAATTGAGGAAGCACTTGCGAGAGGAGACAAAGTTCAACTGGTCGGGTTTGGCACCTTTGAAGTAAGGGACCGGGAAGCCCGCAAGGGTCGTAATCCCCAAACCGGCGAAGAAATTGAGATTCCGGCAACTAAAGTTCCTGCTTTTAAAGCCGGTAAAGCTCTAAAAGATGCGGTTAACGGTGTTGCGAGAGCTCTATAATAGATATAGATACAACTAACAACTAGATACAACGGCACCATGACAAACATCAGGTTCTTGACGAGCCTGATTTGTTTTTTCAATATCAAAAATCGATCTGGAGGTATCTTATGCGGTTGGATAAATTTCTCAAAGTTTCTCGCCTGATTAAACGCCGGACTGTCGCAAAAGAAGTGTGTGATGCCGGCCGGATCGAGGTAAATGGCCGGCCAGCTAAAGCGTCTACCGAAGTAAAACCGGGGGACACGATCGTGATCGGTTATGGACACCGTCAACTAAAGGTTGAGGTCGTGGCCCTGGCAGATAACGTTCGAGCGGATCAAGCCCGAGAGCTATATCGGGAGCTAGAAGGATAAGTGAATAGGGGGTCTTTTGCTTTAGAGCAAAAAGTCCGCTCCTTCGGTTATAGGTTGGCCCCTCTTGGCATAAACATGGAAACAAGACAAAAAAATGGGGACCAAGGAGGCGAAATCAATGACTGAAGAGCATGGACTTTCGCTGCGCAATCGGCAGCAGATGAGCCTGAATGGAGTTATAAGCGTAGAAAGTTTTGATGAGAAAGAAATCTGGGTAGATACTAAACTCGGCTCTCTGATCCTCAAAGGTCAGGGAATGCATATTACCCAACTCGACCTGACTGACGGAAAATTGACGGTCGATGGATTGATCAATGCCCTTGAGTACCGAGATGATCGCGGGGGTAGAGGTAGCCGCGGCCGCAATTTTGTCGAACGACTGCTCAGGTAGGTGGCGGATATGACTGAGCTGAGTCAACAGTTTTTAGTTTTTGGATTAACGATTGCCCTGGGAATATTAATGGGGGTTTTCTTTGATTTTTATCGGGTGCTCAATCGGCTGCTTCATCCTCCCCGCCTGGTGATCCAGGTGGGTGATTTGTTATTTTGGGTGGTATTAACCGGAGTGGTCTTTACCATTCTTTTTCTGGGAAATTGGGGAGAAGTTCGGGCTTATGTTTTTCTAGGTTTAGCTTTAGGCCTAGTCATATACTTTAAGTGGTTTAGTCGGCTGTTCCTTCGGCTGTTCAACCGGGTTCTCCGCCTGGTTGGTCGGGTTTTACGTTTCATCGGTCAAATAGTTGGCTGGCCAATTCGTCGTTTGGCTCGGTTGGCCCGATTAATGATTATCCCGGTTGGACGGTTTAGCAATGGCTTCAGGATATTCTTAACACCGGTGAGGCGAGCAGCCCATTGCTGCCGGCAAGTAGTGAAAAAACTAAAACCTGATAAAAATAATTTGCGGCCTTAGCAGGATTATTTTGTTAAATGTAGAATAACATTGGCACTCGGGGTTTTGAGAAATTTGTATAAAAGTTGTATAAAAACTGTACACAGATTGTGGATATATCAGTGGATAAACCAACGCCTTTGCCGATGAAGGGCGGTTAAGATAGTGAAAATTGAGATTCGGGGAGTAGAAAAACTCAGCTTCCGGGAGCGGCAAGTAGTAGCCCTTAAGGAAATGGGCCGTTCCAATGAAGCAGTCGCCCGGGTCCTGGGGATAAGTGCCGGTACGGTGGCTACCTTGTTCAACCGGGCCCGGAGTAAAGGTTATGAGGTAGTGATAGTTTTACCCGGTGATAATCTGGGCATCTTTGGCGAACAGGAGGATGAGGATATTGAATAGCGTTTTACGGGAGGATGGGGATATTGAGTAGCGGTGTATGGGAAAACCAGTCCCCCAGTCGGGTTAGGCGGCGGCGGAGTTTAACGGCCCGGCGACAAAAAGGACGAAGAGGCACTCGGAGTCAAAGGAAATTTTCACCTAAACTGAAATGGGGATTGGCAGCTCTGATTGGTT
>JAAZDI010000224.1 GCA_012512295.1 Syntrophomonadaceae bacterium | reverse complement strand
TAATAGCACGGATTAAGTATATGATAAACTGGGGGTTCATTCTATGGGGGGAAGTCAGTCTGCGGAAAAACCGCTTTTCTCTAGCAATCAAATAATCAGTGTCAGCGATGTCCAGCGAAAATGGCGAAGTGTGGTTGAGCCGAAGTTGGATGAATTGCCTTTTTTAATGATGTTCTCTGGATCCGAGCCTAAGGCAACTATTTTAAGCTATAAAAATTTCGAGGAATTATGGCAGAAAGTGCACGAGGCCTCAGAATTGCAAATCAAGTTGGAATTATTATCCAGGGCTATTGATACGGAAAAGAATGAAAAACCCTTGTTATCACTGGCCGAGGTAGTAGCGAAAACAGGGATAACCGCTCAAGACTTGGAGGAGGCCCCGGATGTTGAACTGGATAACTAACTACCTGCCAGACAACATTAAGTTTTTCCCGGCCGCAGCGGAAGATTTTCTTAGCCTGGATAAGGGCCGTCAGATTAAAGTAATCAAGGCGTTACAAAAAATAGCTCAAGCACCGGCTATGTTTGGCAAGGAACTAGAAAACCAAGTTAATCGACCTCTTTCGGGATACCGAAGCATTTACGTGGATAAGAAATCGGTTCGTATAATATGGAAGGTTACTGAGTTAGGTATCATGGAAATTGTGGTAGTGGCTGGTATTGCCGAACGGGAAGGGATGCTGGTTTATCAGTTGGTCGCTAAAAGAAAAGAAGATTTAGAGGAGTATATTTCACGGTTAACAAGTGAACGCATTTAGCTTTGCTGCACATCGGGGCTTCAGAAGGAGACTCTACTCCACCCAAGTTTAAATAAAGAAAACTTGGCTTACGCCAAGCCTTTGGCACAGGCAGGAGCCTTAGTTGCACTTACATATAATCTAATCAGAAGTCCACTTAAATTTTCTGATTATGCAAGGTAACCCCCACTTATAGAAGTGGGAGTCTATAGAAGGAGGAAACGAGATGTTCCCCAGCTCGTTTCCTCTTTCTATTTTGCTGCCGAAATCTGTCTGCCAGGATCAATAAGAACGGAAGCATTATCACATACGGTAAGGAACGTGTTCTTAACTTACTAACCGCCCATGCGCGTTGGATACAACCACTAATGAAAATAACACATACGGTAAGGAACGTGTCATTGACTTACTAAATATACTCGCTGCTACGCCTTAACTCGCAAGGTCCGCACCAGGACGACCGCTGCTTCTGCTCGGGTCGTGACGTGGTTGGGGTTAAAAGTATCCCCGGTGCCTCTGATGATCTCCAGACCCCAGGTCAGACTAACGTAACCCAGCGAACCGGGCGACAGCGCGTTAGCATCCATGTAAGGAACCTTGTAGATGCCTTCAATCCGGGCCGCCCGATCCATGCCTAACAGCCGGATCATCAATTTGGCCAGGTTTTCCCGGGTGACGGCACCGGCTGGGGTTAGCTCTCCTTCCTCCACCCACTTTAGTTCCTGCGCCCGTTTCATAATCTCTTGATCGGTTAGATCAGCCGTTGCCCAGGAACCCTGCGTAGCCTGCAGCATGGCCCGCAGCAGGGAGACCGCGGATACTGATTCTTCTGGTCGGAAGGTATCACCGTATTCGCCGAAGGTTCCCGCTTGACCTAGCAGGCTGATTTCCTTTTCCCCAAAATGCCCCGCGATGTCGGTAAAGTGAGAGGCCCGGGGTTGTTCAGACAGAGGCTTGCCTTGCCAATCCAGGTATTCGCCGGTCCGGGCATCTATCAGGTTGGAGACTAGTTGATTGGGAGTGGTTACCGGCAGATAGACGAGTATTACTTCACCCGGCCCAGTCGAACCGTAAACCTGGGTATAGGCTAAGGTCAGAGGCTGGTTCTTTAAGTAGGCGGTATTGGCCTGTTCTGTTCCCAAACAGCCAGCCGGGCTTGGGAAATTCAAATTTTGCCAGTTGACATCGAATTGAGTTATCCGCTGATTGACTGCGTCAACCGAAACGCTAATCCCGTTGCCAGGATAGGGGATCCCATTGACCAGTCGCCGGTAATTGAAATAATAAGCGGTCGGGTTTTGTCCTTCGATCACCAGGGGTCGCCAATTCTGCTGGTTTTCCTCTAGTTTAACTGACGCGAATCGGCTCGGCTGGACTTTTTTCAGAAAGTCTTCCGCCAGTTTTTTCGCTGCTTCCTGGTCGATGTTCCCAGGTTGATTTGGTTCTGGAGATGAGTAGTACAGGTAGAACCCCATCAACTCGCCGGTTCGGGCATCTACCCGGGCACTTGCGTTGTCTAATTGCCCTGTTTCTGATTTCTCAGCGTTCCAACTGAGGCTCCAGTATCGATTCTCCGGGAACTGCCATTCAGCGGCTAGGTTGGCACTGCGCAGGGTTAGTGTCTCTGGAATGTCTACCCATTTTTTAACCACAGCTACGGCATCCTCTTCACTGAGGAGATCAGCGGTTCTTTCGATTTCCTTTAATTCTTCAGGACTCAAGGGGGCAGCCGCTTCATCTTGAGCAGCTCTTTGGGCCATCATGTCTTCAGCCCCCCCGGCACCACCGCCACCTTCATTCCGCAGCCATTTGCCCGGTTCTAAGACTAGCGGTTCGCCGGTTATCGCATCAATTATCCCGTTAGAGGGGTGGTAGAGCCGGTAGACCAGCTTAACCGGCGGTTTTTCCCCAGCAGCCAGCGGTCGAATATCAGACTGGCGATAATATTGCAATTCCAGCATCCCGGCGGCCTCGAATGTCTCCCGGGCTTTCGCTGAGGAAACAACTCCCGCAGCTGCCGGGAAGTCGGTCTCGGTCCAGGTCATATTGTAGTGGCTGACCTGGCCATCATCCCCTCGAATTGAAATACTGGCACCATCACCTAGAAAGACAATCCCGTTGACCACCCGTTCCCAGCGGAAGTTATAGGTCACTGCCCCATACTGACTCAAGGGAACAATCTGGAGGTCACTGGGGACCAACCGCAGGTTCTTCGCCTTATTAGGTGCTAGTTTGTTCAGCATTTGGTTGGCGATCTCGCGAGCCTGAGTTTCCGAAATAGCCGGCAGTTGAGGTCCAGATTCGGGGCGCGTTTCATTTTTCCAACTGTTCATATATATGATTTCACCGGTGTTTGCATCTACCTGAACATTGAAACTGCCTCTCGGTTCCTCAGTTGCCTCCCAATTTAAAAACCAGACCTGACGGTTGTCATAGTTGTTGTAACCAGAAGTAAAGTTGCTATACTCCGTCGGGATGTTAAAATATTCTTTAGCTATCCGGATCGCTTGTTCCAGGGAAACGGCTGACTTCTCCTGAGCCAGGGTCAAGCCCGGG
>JAAZDI010000223.1 GCA_012512295.1 Syntrophomonadaceae bacterium | reverse complement strand
CAGATGTTAGTCAAGATTGAATTGCCTCTGGCTAGACCCACTATCATGGCAGAGATCAACCAGTGTATCATGTTATCTCTTTCTATGGTGGTGATAGCCGCCATGATTGGGGCTGGAGGTCTGGGGGGTGAGGTCTGGCGAGCAATTCAGAGAATGGAGATCGGCCTGGGTTTTGAAGCCGGGTTAGCCATCGTTATTATGGCAATTGTTTTGGATCGTATCACCCAGAACATGGGAAAAACTAATAAGGACGGAGGATGATAAAGGAAAATGTTAAAGAATAAAAAAGTAGTGCTGTTAATCGCTGCCCTATTAACCGTTGCTTTTCTGGTTGTGGGGTGTAGCGGCCAGACACCTTCGGCTCCGGATAACACCGCCGAGAAGGGAAAAGTTAAGATTTTGTATGTGGAATGGGCTTGTGCCACGGCCACTTCTCATGTGTTAGCTGATGTTCTGGAGAGAAAGATGGGTTATGAAGTAGAACTGGTTCCACTCGCGGCCTCGGCTATGTATCAGGGACTAGCCACTGGCGATGGAGATGCCCTCTTTTGTTGTTGGCTGCCGGTAACTCACGGTGATTATATGAAAAGCGTCGGTGATCAGGTAGAAAACCTAGGAACCAATATGGAAGGAGCGAAAATCGGTCTGGTTGTTCCCAAATATGTTACAATTAACTCTATTGAGGAAATGAATGGCGTCAAAGATAAATTTGGCGGCAAGATCATTGGGATTGATCCCGGAGCCGGCATTATGAAATGTACAGAAGCTGCCATCAAAGATTACAATCTGGACTATACCCTGGTCGAAGGTAGTGACGCCACCATGGTCGCAGCCTTGAAAAAGGCTTATGATAATCAGGAGTGGATCGCCGTAACTGGCTGGACTCCACACTGGAAATTCGCCAGCTGGGATTTGAAATACCTGGATGACCCCAAGAAGTCCTATGGTGAAGCAGAACACGTTGATACGATTGTTCGCAAAGGTTTGAAAACAGATATGCCAGAAGTCTACGAACTCTTTGATAACTTTAAATGGACCTCTGACGATTTAAGTAAAGCCATGATTATCGCTGAAGAAGAGGGCCAAACCAGTAAAACTGGGGCCGCTAAGTGGGTAGATCAGAATCAAGAACTGGTAAATAGTTGGTTGCCTGAAAAATATCGGAGTTAATGTCTGCTAACGACGTTGGACATAATTAAATAAGTATAATGATGATTGATAATGACCCTCTGGAATGGCCAGTTTCAGGGGGTTATGTATGTCTGATGTCTTATTTTTAGCGCGGGAACGTTGTATGGTAAAATAAAGCAAGCAGAGTGATCAAGCGGAGGAGTTTTTATTGAGCGAGCAGCGTCGGACAGGGCAGAAAAAGGCAGAGGAAAACCAGGGTAGAACTCTGGCAGTGTATCTGCATATTCCCTTTTGTCTCCAGAAGTGTCTTTATTGTGATTTTTACTCGCTTCCCCTGGGAGAGCAGGGCACTGAATTAATAACGGGTTTTCGGACAGCGGTTATTCAAGAATTACGAACATACTTGAATTTTTTTCGATCTATTAGGGGAGAGCGGCCACGGCTCGTATCGTTGTATTTCGGGGGTGGAACCCCGACCTGTTTGCCGGCTGAATTGCTCGCTGGCCTAATCGAACAGGTGCTCAAGGAGTTTGGGGTGAAAGCCGACGGGGACGAAGTAAGCCTTGAAGTAACGGTTGAAGCCAACCCGGGCACGCTTGACTTAAAAAAGTTACAGGCCTTAAAGGCGGTTGGGGTTAACCGACTGTCGATTGGGGCGCAGACGTTTGATCCCGGTTTGCTTCGGCGCATCGGCCGGCGGCATACCGCAGGAGAAGTGGTTGAGGCGGTAAACCTGGCCCGGCAGGCCGGCTTTCAGAACTTAAATTTGGACCTGATCTACGGGCTGCCCGGCCAGACGCTGGAAACCTGGCAGACGACCGTGGAGAAGGCACTGGCTCTAGGACCGGAACACCTGGCTGCTTATAGTTTAAAAGTTGAACCAGGGACACCCTTTTATGAACTCCAGCAAAGAGGAAAATTAGCTTTACCTGGGGAAGAGGTCGAGGCGGACATGTTTGAGTGGCTCAGCGAGCGACTGGCAGCAGCCGGCTACCAGCACTATGAGATTGCCAATTTTGCCCGGCCCGGTTATCCGTCGCTCCATAATCAGGTGTACTGGCACAACCAGGAATATTTGGGACTGGGACCGGCCGCCCACTCTTGTTTGCGAGGCATCCAGCCGACAGAGGTTTGGGGACAAACCGCAGACCCAAACTTGATTAGGGAAGCAAGCCATCAATTAACGACAAAATTAGCCTCCGGTGCGCCGCCAGGGGTTAAGCATGAGACAGCACCGCTATTTCGGTTTAGTAACCAAGCCAATCTTCAGCAATACCTTCAACGCGTAAGTCAAGGCCAGTCGCCGGTAGATTACTTGGAAGCGATTGGTCAACAATTGGAGCGGGCAGAGACGGTGTTTTTAGGGCTAAGGTTGCTGAAAGGGATTAGTCGTTCGGAATTTGCGGAGCGGTTTGGGGTTACAGTAGAGGAAGCGTATCCGGGAGTGATTAAGAAACTGAAGCAACGAGGACTTCTTCAAGACGAGGGGGAGCGACTCGCCCTGACCTCTAGAGCTATTCTCATCGCGAATGAGGTATTTCTGGAGTTTCTTCCTTAAGATGCTTAACTTACTTCTTAATCCGGGTATACTGGTATAATAGAAGCGAGAATTTAATTACTGATAGTGTTATGTATTGTACCGAAGTGGACCCGAAAGGAATCGTTGGATTATGGAAACAAAGCATTTTCTGGACGCCCACCTGCATGCTTGGGAGTTCTGTTTGAGTAATTACTTTACTAATCTAGCCTCCGTTACCTCACTGGAGGAATTAATCGAGACCCTACAGAACCGGCCGATCAATGGTTGGTTGGTAGGGGTTCGTTTTAACCAGGAAACCTTGGCCGAAAAGGTAATTCCGGACAAAGCTTTTCTGGATCACGCCTTTGGAGCGCGGCCAGTCTTGATCGTTAGGACCTGCTTGCACCTAGTGATCATGAATACAGCAGCTATGGAGCAGCTAAACCGATACTCTTCTAGCGGCATTTTTCTCGAGGCCAACGTTTTTGCCATTCTAGAAGCTCTGGTAACGGTTCTGCAATTGGATATGAAGGAAATAGTCGAAAAAGGTTTGGCCGAACTGCGCCAACAGGGGATTACTCGGTTTATTGATATGGGAATGGACTCCTTTCGCAGACAGTTTTTTGATCAGATTGATTATTATACGACTGATTATGCTCTGATCGAGGAGGCCCTGGGATTTAAACTTTTTTTGGATGGCGGACTGGGAGCCAGGACCGGGGCATTAACCGAAGAGTATAGTGATGCCCCGGGGCACTATGGTTTACTCAACTACACGGACAAGCAGTTGTTGGCAATAGTCGACCAGGTACATCAGCTCAATAAACCGGTCGCGCTCCACGCCGTGGGTGACCGCGCCTTAGACCAGGCCATTCACGTGCTGAAAGAAAGTCGACACCCCATGGACCGAGTGGAGCACCTGCAGTATACCCGGCTTGATCAACTGGATACCCTGGCTAAGCTGGAAATCCTGGTTTGTATTCAACCCATTTTCTCTCGAGAAATACCGTGGGCCAAAAACCGCCTGGGTCCAAAAAGAATGGAAACTGCCTATGCCTGGGGGTTGATGCTCCAAAAAGGTCTTCGTTTATTGGTCGGTTCAGATGCCCCGGTTGACGCGGTCAGTCCGGTTGAAGCAGCGGCAGTAGTAGATAGTTTGGAGGGCAACCAGCATCTGGACTTCGCCCAGACCCTGGATTTATACGCCAAAACTAATTGGAGTCTCTATCACTGGGATCGAACTTGACAAAGACAGCAAGCGGTGGTAATTTTTTAGCTAAGAAGCTTTAGCACTCAACCCACTAGAGTGCTAACAAAGATAAGGGGGGGTGCCGGTGGGAATCGACGAACGGAAACAACGGGTACTGGAAGCGATTATTAAGGATTATGTGGCCACTGCTGAACCAGTGGGCTCACGAACCATTGCCCGAAAATATAATCTGGGAGTGAGTCCGGCTACCATCCGCAATGAAATGGCTGACCTGGAGGAAATGGGGTTTATTGAGCAACCGCATACCTCAGCTGGTCGGATTCCTTCTCAATTGGGGTATCGGTATTATGTAGACTGTTTGATGGAAGCCTATAGTTTATCGGAAGCAGAAGAAACCTTGCTTCGTAGTATGTTCGTAGAAAAGATGGGTGACCTGGAACAAGTTATTCAGGAAACCAGCAAGCTTCTCTCTCGGTTTACCAATTATACCGCAATCATCCTTGGCCCCACACCGGTAGGAGGAAAACTGAGACAGGTAGAATTAATACCGCTTCAGGAACAGTTGGTTCTAATGGTCATTGTGATGGATTCAGGAGTAGTTCTGCATAAAATGCTGGAATTGCCAGGGCCAGTCGCCTCCGAAGATTTGCACCATGTATCTTATGTATTTAATTCCAAATTGCGGGGGATTATGCTGGAGAATATGCGGCGAACTCTGCTGCAGGAGCTTTATGACGAGTTGCAGCATAAAAAACAGATTCTCCGCTTGGCCCTTGATATTTTAGACTATTACCAGCAGGCTCCGCAATGGGAGAAATCCCATCTGGGCAAAGTTTATTTGGGCGGCGTTATTAATATACTCAATCAGCCTGAATTTCGAAATTTCGATAAAATACGACGGATACTCAGTGTTTTAGAAGAAGAAAGTGAACTTAGGGAGCTTTTAACCGATACTAATGAAACTGGAATTACGGTTCGAATTGGGGCCGAAAATCGGCGAGAAGAATTTCAAGACTGTAGTTTAATTACGGTTACGTATGATGTAAATGGTAAAGCTATAGGTCGAGTAGGTTTGTTGGGACCCACGCGAATGGAATATCCCAAGGCGACTAGTATTTTGGAATATGTAGCTTCAATCCTATCCGAAGCACTTCAGGGCTACTATAGTCGGTAGTCGCCTCATGTCGCTTAGATAACCATTTAACAGATGTAATCATGATCGCGCTTGACCGAGGATGGCCCAAGCGGAGATGGTAAAAGGAGGCCCTTTTGTTGAGTTCCAAACAGTCGAGTAGTGGAGTTGAGAACGGAGAAAAGCTTACTGCTCTTGCCACCAATTCTAATGCGATTCGGGCAGTCGCCGCAGCCGTAGAAGGAACAATTGGCCCCAAAGGTTTGGATACCATGCTGGTTGATCAGTTTGGCGATGTAGTAATTACCAATGATGGGGTTACTATTTTAAATCTTATGGAAGTTAATCATCCGGCAGCCCGGTTATTGATCAAGATTGCCCGAGCCCAGCAGGAAGAAGTCGGCGATGGTACCACCACGGCCACGATCCTGGCTGAGGGTCTGTTGACCGAAGGGGTTAACCAAGTTGCTCGAGGTGTACCGGTCGCTCGGGTGATTGAAGGATTAAGGTTTGGTACCGGAAGGGCCTTGCAGATCTTGAAAGAAAAAGCTCTGCCAGTAAAGGGCCCCGAGGATCCCCGGTTACGTCAGGTGGCTCTGATT
>JAAZDI010000222.1 GCA_012512295.1 Syntrophomonadaceae bacterium | reverse complement strand
GGGTTCGAATCCCTCTCTCTCCGCCATTAATTATTTGTTTTTTGATTATTGACCTAGATAGAACTAGATAGAATAAATAAAGATAAGCTTAGTCGTGCTAGGCGGGGAGGTAGCGGTGCCCTGTTCCCGCAAACCGCTATAGCGGGGCTGAATTCCCACCCGAGGGTTTATCTTGTGGGGTCCGGCAGACGTAAGTGGTGAGGACTTTTGGGTCCCACGCAACTGGAACTCCTGAACCGTGTCAGGTCCGGAAGGAAGCAGCACTAAGGGAACCCTTCAGTGTGCCGTGGGGCAGCCTGGAAAGAGCTAACTGCATCTGTAACGCCCGGAAGGTTAATTCGGAGGTGGGTGCACGGCTATTAATTTGGATCCTAGTGAGCCGCCAATTAAGGCGGCTCATTTCGATATTTGCCTCTCATTTTAAATAGTTTGGCCTATAGCCTTAACTGATTCAATAACTGGCAAGAAAAACATACCTTATCAGTTCTTGACTTGTCCAGGGACAGGAGTTAACGCCAGACTTAACTGTTTTTCGTAATCCTGCTTGAAGGTGACATTGGGGGGTGGGCAAAGGTGAGTTATGTCGCCCTGTATCGGGAGTGGCGGCCCCAAAGTTTCCAAGAGGTGGTCGGACAAAGCCATGTCACTAGGACCCTGCTTAATGCTTTAAAGCAGGAACGAGTTAGTCATGCTTATCTTTTTTGCGGACCTCGCGGTACCGGGAAGACGAGTGTGGCCAAAATATTAGCCAAAGCAGTTAATTGTTTAGAACCTCAAGCCGGCGAACCCTGCAATCAGTGTCTAAACTGCCAGTCGATTACAGCCGGCAGCTCGCTGGATGTCCTGGAGATTGATGCTGCCTCTAACCGCGGGATAGATGAAATTCGAGAACTGCGGGAACGAGTCCAATTTGTTCCGTCAGGCGGCCGTTTTCGAGTCTATATCATCGATGAAGTACATATGCTTACCACTGAGGCGTTTAACGCGCTATTAAAGACCCTGGAAGAGCCGCCGGGACACGTTATCTTTGTTTTAGCGACGACTGAAGCACACAAAGTACCGACGACTATTCTTTCCCGATGCCAGCGTTTTGATTTTCACCGCATTGCTTTGGCTGATTTAGCCGAACGTTTACGGGTGGTGGCTAAAAAACAAAACATTTCTATTTCTGAGGAAGCGCTAATGGCCATCGTTCGAACGGCTGAGGGCGGAATGCGTGATGCTTTAAGTCTCCTGGATCAATGTGCCGGTTTTGCTGATTCGGTGGTTAGTTTAGAGGATGTAAATCAGGTTCTTGGGACCGTCTCGGAGACATTGCTCGCCCAAACAGTGGATGCTTTGGCGCAGAACGAACCGGCAACATTGCTCAGGCTGGTTGAAGAGGTGGTCAATCAAGGCAAAGATGTTCGGAAATTTGTGCGTGATTTAATCGGTTATTTGCGCGATCTGCTGTTAATCAGGTTGGGAGATCGAACAAGTCAGTTGGTGATTGTTTCCGAAACGAATCAAGAAAGATTGACTCTTCAGGCGAATCAATGGCCGACTGAGCGGCTTATCCAATTAATTCATCATTTCACTCGGGTTGAATCCGAAATGAAATGGGCCATTCAACCACGGTGGATGTTAGAAGCATCTCTGGTAGAAGCTGCGAGTGGCTATGACTCTGATTCACTCGAGACCTTAAAACACCGGGTAGAGTTGTTGGAAAAGCATTTGGGACAATTGATTGGACCAGGCAAGCAAGTCGGCGATCAGGCGGTCCAGTCTAACCCAGTCGTGGAGAAGAACAAAGCAGCGTCTAGCTTAAAGTCGATCAGTGAGGGGGTGCCGGGAGCTGTTCCGGAAAAGCCCAAGCAAAGTAAATTGTTAACCCAACCGGTCCAACAAAGGGAGATTTCAGAACAATTGCCCCCGGAACCATCAGATATAAAACCTCCGGCCGAGAAGCAGTCAACTGGTGAACTAAATCTTACTCTTATCCAAGCGCAATGGAAACAGTTCATGGAGGCACTGCGGAAGCGCAGTATTTCGCTGCATGCTTTGGTGCTTGAGGCAGAACCAACTGACTGGCTTGAGGGGACTTTGAGGCTTTCTTTTCGAAAAGGGCGCAATTTTCACCGGCAAAAGGTAGAGGAAACCGCTAATAAAACCATAGTTGAGGAGATTCTGAGTCAGGTATTTCAGCAACCCTTGCGCATCTGCTGCAGTATGCAGGATTCAGATGAGCCTAATCAAAAACCTGACTCCCAAAACCCGTCCGAACTGGATGATCCCTGGCAGGACCCTCTAGTTCGGGGAGCTGCTGAAATTTTTGGCGCTGACCGAATTAAAATTAAATAGTCAGTCACAGAGGAAATCTAATCAGCCACAAGAGAAGTTGAGACCTAATCTATTATGAAAAGGAGATG
>JAAZDI010000221.1 GCA_012512295.1 Syntrophomonadaceae bacterium | reverse complement strand
TTGCTTGACCGAGCCCGACGCAGTGTTGCCATCTATGGTTTACAGCGGCAGATCAACCTCCAACACGGCGACTTACGGGAAATACCAGCCAAAATGCCCGCTGCGGATTTCGAGGTCGTAGTTAGTAATCCTCCCTACTGGCCGCTTAAACGAGGCAGATCAAGTCCCTGTCAGGAGGTGGCTTGGGCGCGAGAGGAAGTCAGCAGTACTCTTGGTGAGGTAATCAACGCCGGATGCTGGCTTTTAAGGACCGGCGGCCGGCTAGCCCTGGTTCACCTCTGGGAACGCCGGCAGGAGGTTGTTGACCTTTTACTTAGGTACGGTATGCGGCCGGTTCGCTATCGAGAGGTTCAGCATAATCAACAGCTTGCACCCAGCCGGTTTTTGGTGGAAGCCATTAAAATGGGAACTGCTTCGAGGGTTGATTTGCCTGGAGCCGGGAAGCTGGACCCAGAGCGAGCGATCGAGGAGGTTAGGATGGAGCCGCTGGTGATTTACGAGATGACTGGAGAATATACATCAGAAGTAAAGGCGATGTATTATGGCTAGATACAAATTATCCTGCCGGCGCCGGGTAAATAAAGAGCGGCAGGATCACCCAGAATCACCAAACCAATTGAATTGGGATATAGATATAGCCGAATCTGGGCTGAAAAACGGTCAACCCGTTTTCGCCGGGCAGACGGGTACCCTGTATCTCTGCGCCACCCCCATTGGCAACCTGGAGGATATTACCCTGCGGGTCTTAAGGGTCTTAAAAGAAGTTGATCTGGTGGCGGCAGAGGATACCCGGCGAACTCGGGGCCTGTTAAATCATTATGGGATAAACAAACCCTTGACCAGTTATTATCTACATAATCAAAAACAGAAGGGGCTGTATTTAGTTAATCGTTTGCTTGAGGGAAAGAGTGTCGCTTTGATCTCTGATGCCGGTACCCCGGGCATCTCCGACCCCGGCGAAGAACTTGTTCAGCAAGCTTTAGCCGCCGGCGTTCCAGTGGTAGCCCTACCAGGTCCATCCGTGGTGCTTACCGCGCTCAGTATCTCGGGCTTGGCCACCCGACGTTTTTGTTTCGAGGGGTTTTTACCCCGTTCGCGCCGGCAGCGACGCCAACGAATTCAGGAACTAGCCGAAGACCCTCGGACGATTATTCTTTTCGAAGCCCCGCATCGTCTGATTGAGACGTTGACTTGGTTGCTGGAAATCTGGGGACCAAGAAAAGCCGCGGTGGCCCGGGAGATTAGCAAGCTTTTCGAGGAGGTTATCCGCGGTACCCTCGCCGAAATCCTTAGCCATTTTCAAAGTAATCCGCCACGGGGAGAGATGACATTAGTAATTGAGGGTAATATTGAGCAAAGCGCATTGGCGGTGGAGCCGGCTGAACCGTTGCCGGAGATGGTTCGACCGGTTTCTGCTCCCCCAACTGAGATGATGGCGACTCTAATGCAAGAAATCAGTGTCCGCGCCGAGGCCGGGGAAAACCCCAAGGCGGTTATCCGGGAGATCGCCCGTAATAGAAAACTGAATCGGCGCGACCTATATCAGACCTGGCTAAGTTATCAGCAGTTGGATTAGAAAGGCAATCGTCTATACAAATAGCGAATATATGTCACCTTGAGCGATAGCGAAGGATCTTACTTCTCAGCGGGGGAAAGATTCTTCGCTTCGCTCAGAATGACACCATATTAAAACTATTGTCTTATTTACCGCCCATGTCCGTTAGGTACAACCACGGATGAAAATAACACAAACGATAAGAAGCTAAGTAGCTAAGAAGCGTATTAGTTACTTGATTAAGATTAAGGCAGTTCTTCGACCTAAACCGCTTGCTGGCTCATTTCTTGGGCGCATTGTCGACAGACGTTTTTTCCCCGAAAATGTCCAACATCATCGGCGTTGCCGCAAAAGACGCAGGCCGGTTCGTATTTTTTCAGGATGATTTTTTCATTATCAACGTAGATCTCTAAAGCGTCTTTTTCTTCAATACCTAAGGTTCTTCTGAGTTCGATCGGAATGACTATTCTCCCTAGTTCGTCAACCTTCCGCACAATACCGGTAGATTTCATTCTTCCCGTTTCCTCCTTTTGAATGCTGGCTCAATTTTGTAAATGGCCTAATAAATGCCTCTGTGTAAATGGTACCAATGGTTCCAGAAATAGTCAAGATTTTTTTCTACAGATTACGACAGAAAACTGGAAGCATTTTTCACACTGCACTATTTAGCTGAATCTTGGCTGAATCCAAAGCCTCCGCTTCGACAAGTGAGCGTCAGACTGGGTGATAACCATTTTTTTCTCGATAAATCCACAAAAATGATATGATTTAACTAGAGGCAATGGGAAGGGTGGGTTTATGGGGTACATTCATGGTCAAGACAGGACGTTTTCACACTGTCTGGCGTTGCCTTGTTGAAACTTTGGAGCAGCCTCTCCAGCCAAAGCCTCGGTGTTCAGCGAAGCTGAACAAGTTCACTAGTTCACTTGATGGATACTTGCATTTAACTCAAATGATGTGTAAACTATAACAGTCAAAAGAAAAAATGGATAGAAGAGCATCAGCGATGAAGGAAAGGTAGGCCAGTTAGTATCGGTCCAGAGAACGGGAGCAGGTGGAAACCCGTCCGGTAGGTGGCTGAATATGGTTCTGGAGCTGCTTGGCTGAAGACGTGATCAATCGGATAAATATCTTTGATGCGGGTAGTAGGCCAAGCCGGTGGGCGGATCGTTATTCCGCTGCAGTCAAGGTAGACTGATAGAGGTTTTAACCGCGAGGTTAAGGCAAAACAGGGTGGTACCGCGAGAGACTTCTCGCCCCTGCCAAGGGGTAAGGGGTCTTTTTATTTTGAATTAGTTAAGGAGTGAGAGGCAAGGAGTGAGGTGTAAGGCGTAAGACGTGAGATCTTTTATGATGTAGATACACGCCGATTGATAAGACAAGAGTAGGGCGATGTTATCTCTAGGGTGACTCATAAAAAGGAGATAGGCTTAAATATAAGGAGGACTGATGATGCCGAAAGACAAAGGAACGTTTTACATTACAACTCCGATTTACTATCCAAGCGATTCGCTGCATATTGGGCATGCTTATACAACCGTGGCGGCGGATACACTGGCCCGGTATAAGCGGATGAAAGGGTATGATGTCTTCTTCTTGACCGGTTCGGATGAGCACGGGCAAAAAATTGAGCGTAAAGCTCAGGCGGCCGGGGTTGATCCTCAAAGCTACGTTGACCGGATCGTGGCTGGGTTCAAGGATCTTTGGGAGAAAATGGATATTTCCTATAACGATTTTATTCGAACTACCGAGCCCAGGCACAAGCAAGTGGTGCAAGAGATATTTCAAAAAATTTATGACCAGGGGGATATCTACAAGGCCGAGTATGAAGGGTGGTACTGTACACCTTGTGAGACCTTTTGGACCGAACGTCAGGCAGAAGGGCAGGTCTGCCC
Organism: Syntrophomonadaceae bacterium; assembly: GCA_012512295.1. Classification (GTDB taxonomy): domain Bacteria; phylum Bacillota; class Ch66; order Ch66; family Ch109; genus JAAZDI01. The sequence continues at coordinate 1,173 of JAAZDI010000221.1, read as the reverse complement.
GGATTGTGGCCGGCCGGTAGAATTGTTAAAAGAAGAAAGCTACTTTTTCCGGATGTCAAAATATCAGGATCAACTGCTGGATTATATTGAAAAACATCCGGAGTTTATTCAGCCGGTTTCCCGGCGGAATGAGATGGTTAATTTCATCAAGCAGGGACTGGAAGACCTCTGTGTTTCCCGGACTACTTTCCAGTGGGGTGTCCCGGTCACTTTTGCTCCCGGCCACGTCGTGTATGTCTGGTTTGATGCCTTAACCAATTATTTAACGGCGATTGGCTATAACTCTGATCCGGCGATGTTTAATAAATACTGGCCGGCTGATGTTCATCTGGTGGGTAAGGATATTGTTCGTTTTCATACGATTATCTGGCCCATCATTTTAATGGCTGCCGGGCTCCCGCTGCCGGAAAAAGTCTACGGGCATGGGTGGCTCCTCCTGGAAGGGGGCAAAATGTCCAAGTCCAAGGGCAACGTCATTGATCCGCTGGTGTTGATTGATAAATACGGCCTCGATGCGATTCGTTATTATCTGCTCCGCGAGCTTCAGGCCGGCTTGGACGGTTACTACTCGGAAGAAGCCCTGGTGCTAAGAATTAACACTGATTTGGCCAATGACTTGGGTAATCTGGTGAGCCGAACACTGGCCATGATTGAACGGTACTGTGCCGGGCAGATTCCAGCACCGGGTGAACTAACTCCCGTAGATCAGGAAGTAGTTAAACTGGCGGAAACCGTGGTGCAGGAAACGGAGAAACTGTTAGATGAAGTAGATCTGGCCAATGCTTTAGCAACTATCTGGAAACTGGTCGGTCGCTGCAATAAATATATTGATGAAATGGCCCCTTGGGCTTTGGCTCGGGATGAGGCCAATCGAAGCCGGCTGAATACAGTCCTGTATGTGATGGCGGAGAGTTTGCGGCAGGTCACTATCCTCTGCACTCCCTTTATGCCTCGACTGCCAAAACGAGTCTGGGTTCAGCTGGGGATCGAGGGTCAAGGAGAAATCCAAACCTGGGATAGCCTGCGCTGGGGCCGGCTCCAACCAGGAACTCAGGTCAAGAGAGGGGCAGCTCTGTTCCCGCTGATTGAGTTTAAGGATGAAGCCGGGGACAGTTCCGCTTCAGCCGCTGAAAAAGCGGTTAAAAAAGGGAAGAAGAGCGACACCAGTCAAGC
>JAAZDI010000220.1 GCA_012512295.1 Syntrophomonadaceae bacterium | reverse complement strand
CCTTTGCGGAGATAACCCCAGTCAACCTCATACATGCGCCGAGTTATAAAACCAAGCGGAAACAGTTGCCCCTGGTGAGTATGGCCGGATAACTGCAAATCCACCCCATTAATTTGGCCCTCTTCTAGTTGGGAAGGATTGTGATCCAGCATGATGATCGGCCGGTCGTGATTAATCCCGGCCATGACCTCTGCTAACGGCTTGCGGGCGGCACTCGCCCGGCCGTGTCCGCGGTCTTCCCGGCCGACCAGATAAAAGCTATCATTAATCAGCACGTATTGATTACGTAGCACCGTTATCCCGGCTTCCTCGAGACAGGTCACCGTTTCCGTTGTTCCGCGGCCATCATGGTTACCCAAAACCATATATATCCCCAGGCGCGGGTCTACCTGGCGGAAGATGGCAGCCATATTCTGCTCCACAAAAGAACCGATATCATCATCAATTACGTCCCCGGCCAGGAGGATTATGTCCGGATCCCGTTGCTGAATCTGGTCAATGATACCGGCTAAACGCTGGCTGTTGACTATGTTTCCCAGATGCAGATCGGACAGCAAGATGGCATGTAACGATTGGCTGCCGTTGGCACTTTTAGGAATAGTGATTTCATAATGCCGCACCACCGGATGCCAGGCATTCCAAGTTCCATATAAGAGCAGCCCAGCGACCAAACATACTACAGCCAGCCCTACTTTGGCGGGTGATTCCTTGATTGAGTCAGGAATAAATCCCAGCCAGCGGTCCAGCAGTCTAAGGATATCAATCAGAATAACGAATAACAGAGAATAAAAGAAGGCGGCTATTGAATAGGCTCCGACCCAATTCAGGATCGGTTGAAACCAAGAACTATTACCGGAAGGCAACATCCGGTCCCAAATAAAAGAGGAAGCAATCAAAATAAACAAAATCCAGTACGCGATGCCAAAGCCACTGGGGATAAGACTGTCAAAAGCCTGTCGGCCGCGGAAACCAAGGTAAACGACGAGGCCAACCCAAATCATAAGAACTGTCAACCAAAAACCCATGGCAACTCCTTTAGAATAATCCATCTTATTAGTTCTAGTTTGTTATAGATGCTTCTTTATATTTCTTCCGTTGCGGTGATTTGTTCTGAGCCGGAAGGCTTAAAAATACTACTCTTTGTCATGGCTTAAGTCAAATAGATCTTATCAATTCCCATTTTCGAAAGATGTTGCCGGTATCTGGAGGACTGTATAAAGTCTATCCATCTTGTCAATCCTGAAACAGCAGTTTGAAGAACTTTGTCCGGTTGTCTAGGAAGGCCTTTGTTAAACGGAAATGGTCGGTTTCCTCATATGCTATTTGTTTAATCCCATCGTCTGCACAACTATAGATTACCGCTCCTGGGTAGGCCATGATAATCGGCGAATGAGTGGCTATCACAAATTGTGCTTGTCCGTCTTTCTCCAAGTCATAGATGATTCTCAGAAAAGATAACTGCCGTTGGGGCGACAATGCCGCCTCTGGCTCATCCAAGATGAACAAACCTTTGCCATTGAATCGGTTGGTAAAAAGAGATAAGAAGGCTTCGCCATGTGACTGCTCGTTTAAAGACCGACCGCCGTAAGGCTGATATGCAGCTTGTTTACCAGTATAGGGATCGTCCGCTAATTCATCAATATATCTGGCAAAATCAAAGAAGGTTTCTGCTCTAAGGAAAAAACCACTAGTTACTTTTGGCATCCAAGATAAGGTCATCACTGACGCTAAGGCTAAACTGGGATCCGTTAGCCCCAAGTTATAGTTTCGTCCACCGCCGCCAACGGTAAAACCGGATTTACAGGCAATTGCCTCTAACAGAGTAGACTTGCCAGTTCCATTTTCCCCTATTATAAAGACAACATTATGATCAAGGTCAAGCGATTTTAAATTGGAAATTGCCGGGACATTAAATGGG
>JAAZDI010000219.1 GCA_012512295.1 Syntrophomonadaceae bacterium | reverse complement strand
TATTTAAGCTGGAACCAATTAATGGTTTTGCGGCGGACCTGAACTCATCCTTAGTTATTATGACCGCCACTCATTTCGGCATGCCGGTAAGTACGACTCATGTTGTTTCAACCTCAATCATGGGAGTGGGGACGGCCAAAAGAGTTAAGGCTGTGCGTTGGGGGACAGCCCGTTCAATTGTTATGGCCTGGATTTTAACTATCCCGCTTAGTGCGATCATATCCGCCTTGGTTTATAAAGTTATTATCTTGGTATCATAAATACTGGCTCATTAAAGATCAGCTCTCACTAAAGACCAGCTTGAGATAAACAAATATGACAGGGAGGGATATGGTGAAAACCCTTAAGATACCTGAAGCAACCATTATCCGTCTATCCGTATATTCACGATATATGGCTCAGATTAAACGAAAAGGCATTGTAACTATATCATCTGGAGAAATTGCCCGAGGAGTAGGGGTTAGTTCGGCCCAGGTTCGTAAGGATTTAGCTTATTTCGGTGAATTTGGTACGCGTGGCGTTGGTTATAACGTGGGCGAGCTTTATGGCTACTTAATGAAGATTCTCGGGTTAACTACCCAGTGGAAGTTGGTTATCGTGGGAGCTGGGAAGCTTGGTTCAGCTTTGGCGATGTATGGCGGTTTTGCAGAGCGCGGCTTTAAGGTCGTTGGTATTTTTGATAATGACCCGCGAAAGATTGGTCAGAAGTTAGATAACCTTGAAATAATGGATATCAGCCAACTCCCCAAGATTGTCGAGGCGAATGAGGCCAAGATAGGCATTATCGCGGTGCCGGCAGAAGAGGCGCAAGAAGTAACCAATATTTTGATCAAGAATGGTTTAAAGGCGATTCTTAATTTTTCACCCCGAGTTCTGTCAGTTCCAGATGATGTGGTACTCCGAAATGTTGACCTTTCTGTCAATTTGGAAATACTGAGTTTTTATCTGGATGCGCAGAAACGCTGAGGCTGGAGCAGTGGTCAACTGACGTCTTCCACTTGGAAGGCGTTATTTCTGTTTGTTGATCATTGAGTCTGGAAATGGGGGGGTAGCATGAGAGGACTTAGTGATAAAAGTGCTTGGATATTGCTAATCCTACTGATAATTGGGGGTATTATTGGCAGTTGGCTGGGTGTTGTTTTAGTAAAAATGTGGCCCGGGTTAGGTTTGCTTGGTCAGACCGAGGTAATTGGCTTACCTCCCACAACCCTTGATTTGCAGATTCTGTCAGTTACTTTCGGCTTTGCCCTTAGATTAAATCTACTGACAGTCTTAGGATTCATTCTAGCTTACCTGATTTACCGACGGCTGTAGCCAAACATTTTTTATAACGGCCATGACAAACCGGTGGGCGACTAACGTATTTATTAGGTATAGCTTCTTGTGGCAGCGCTCTGTGCCCTGGGTTTCGGCGTTGAAAACTGTGAAACGTGCAGCGTATGGAATTTGCCGGCTAACTTATACTACTCAGTTAAGATTAAAAACCGACAGAGGAAGGTTGTATGCAGTTAGTGTTAGCTTCCGCTTCACCGCGGAGAGCGGAGTTGTTAAAAAAGATTGGTCTGGATTTTATAGTCCGGCCAGCAGTTACTGCGGAAATTATTAAACCACATCTTGACCTGCTTGAACAGGTTAAAGGCTTGGCCTTGCAAAAAGCCCTGGCTGTAGCCGAGACCCTGCCGGCCGGCTTGGTTATTGGGGCGGATACGATAGTTGTGTTGGGTCAAGAAGTGCTTGGAAAACCGGATTCCCGCGAGATGGCCGTTCAAATGCTATCGCGTCTTAGTGGACAACAACATCAAGTGCTGACCGGAGTAGCCTTGGTCGATAGCCAAAGCGGACAAGCGTTAAGCGAGGTCGAATCAACTTTGGTCCAGTTTCGAACCTTGACTTTAGAAGAAATCACCGCCTATGTCAACACGGGTGAACCGCTCGATAAAGCCGGAGCTTACGGCATTCAAGAAAAAGGAGCAATCCTGGTTGAGCGGATTGAAGGCTGTTATTTCAATGTGGTTGGATTGCCGCTGGCCCGGCTGGTTCGGATGTTAAAGCAGATGGGCATTGAGGTTCATCAGAGTTGGCGCTAATTACAAGCCTAGGCTTTAACTCGTAATTTTTGATGTTCTGATAGTGCTGTCAAGCAGGATAGAGGTCTACTCTAAAATAAAATAGTCTCGGTCGGAGGATTCCCGTTAATGCTGAAAGATACCGAATACCATTATACCATTAAGGACCTGCCGGCAGACTGTCGACCGCGCGAACGCATAACTTTGCATGGTGCAGCTTCGTTATCTAATGCAGAACTACTCGCAATCTTGTTGCGGACCGGTACTCCAGAATACACCGCTTTGGAGTTAGCCGGCCAGATTTTGGCGCATCCTGGGGGACTGCGTTACTTAGCGGAAGCCACGCCAGAGGAATTAACGCGGCACAAAGGGATTGGACTGGCTAAAGTGGCTCAAATCAAAGCTGCGCTTGAACTGGGGAAAAGACTAGTATCCCTGAGCCCAGAAGTGCGACCAGTGATTAAGTGCCCCGAAGATGTGGCGCACTTAGTTATGGAAGAGATGCGTTTCCTGGATCGAGAACATTTTCGGGCCTTGTGTTTGAATACAAAAAATCAGGTGCTAGGGGTAGAGACAATTTCGATTGGGAGTCTTAGTTCGTCTTTGGTGCATCCTCGGGAACTTTTTAAGACCGCGATTGGGAAAAGTGCGGCTAATCTGATTTTGGTGCATAACCACCCCAGTGGCGACCCAACGCCCAGCCGGGAAGATATTGAGGTAACCCGGCGATTAGTGGAGGTAGGTAAGTTAATTGGCATTGAGGTACTTGACCATGTAGTTATCGGCGATACCCGGTTTGTCAGTTTAAAAGAGCAGGCGCTGATACCTTAAACGGCAATTTGATGGTTTTTATTTCTAGCCCAAGGGGAGGGGCTAGGCATTGATAGTTTTGTACCAGTTCCTATATAATTAGGCTTTAGGAAGGGGTATTATTATATGTTTTTTGCAAAAGATCTGGGTATCGATTTGGGTACTGCCAATACTTTGGTGCATTTAAAAGGGAAAGGAATCGTCGTGCGGGAACCATCTGTGGTGGCCATTCAACGTGATACCAAACAAGTGTTGGCAGTCGGTGAAGAAGCCAAAGAAATGATTGGCCGAACACCAGGCAATATTATCGCCATTCGTCCCATGAAAGATGGGGTTATCGCTGATTTTGATACAACTCAGGCCATGTTAAAGCATTTTATTACCAAGGTTTTGAAGCGGCATAGCTTTCTAGTTTGGCCCAGGGTAATCATCAGTGTTCCTTCCGGAGTAACCGCCGTTGAAGAGCGGGCCGTTAGAGAAGCAGCTCTGTCGGCCAATGCCAAAGAGGCCTATTTAATTGAGGAGCCCATGGCAGCGGCTATTGGGGCTGGTCTGCCAGTTCATGAACCGACGGGTAACATGATCGTCGATATTGGCGGCGGCACAACTGAGGTGGCCGTGATCTCTCAGGGGGGGATTGTTAACAGCCAGTCGATTCGGACCGCCGGTGATGAGATGGATGATTCGATTATTCAACATTTGAAAAAATACTATAATTTACTGATCGGGGAACGAACCGCGGAGTCCATAAAAATTCAAATTGGATCAGCCATTTGGGATGGCCAGCCAGTTAATTATGAGGTGCGGGGACGGGATCTTGTCTCTGGCTTGCCGAAGACGGTTAGTGTAACCGCGGAAGAAATTCAGATGGCTTTAGCTGATCCGGTCAATCAGATTGTCGACGGAATTAAGCTTTGTCTGGAAAGGACACCGCCAGAACTGGCGGCTGATATTATGGATCGGGGGATAGTTTTGGCCGGGGGTGGCTCTTTGCTTAAAGGATTAGATCAACTGGTTAGTCAAGAGACCGGGATGCCGGTCCATATCGCCGAGGAGGCTCTATCAGCCGTCGCCTTGGGAACCGGGAAGGTCCTTGAGAACATTGAAGTGTTAAAGCGCGTTCTTATTTCACCCAAAAAATTTTCCTAGGTTGATACTTAAGGGGTTGGGGGTGGATGGTCTTGCCCCGATGGTTTTCCCGCTCCATTCTGGGAACAGTAGTTATCGTGGTAAGCATAATGCTGCTAATGCGGGTTACGTCTGCCGAAAGGGTTGAGTTGACTGCGCTGGAAAGAGCGATCCGGGATGGATTTGCTCCAATTCAGGGTGGTTTAACTATTCTTTTGGATAAAGTTGGCGGGATTACGGGGTACTTTGCCGAAATAGATCGCCTCTTAGCGGATAACGAAAATCTGCGTCAGCAAATCAGGATGCTCCAGTGGGAGAATAACCAGTTGCTTGAAGCAAAGCAGGAAGTTGACCGACTGCGGGGTTTGCTGGCCTTTAAGGAGGAAAACCCGCAGTATGAATTATTAAGTGCTTCCGTAATTGCCCGCAGTCCAAGTAATTGGTACAGTACTTTAGTTTTAAATCGAGGGACCGATGATGGAGTAGCGAAAAACATGGTCGTGATTACTCCTGAAGGGCTCATTGGTCGGGTCATGACGGTTAGCCGCCATAGTGCTGAGGTTCTGCTGATCACCGACCGGGAAGGACCGGTCGGTTCTGTGGTGCTCCTTCAGGATAGTCGTATCCCTGGCATTGTTGAGGGTGTAGGCGATGGGACAGACACCCTGATTATGAAGCATATTCCTTACGACGCTCTGGTAGAGCCCGGTCAGTATGTGGTAACCTCTGGCCTGGGAGATATTTTTCCGACCGGGATTCGAATTGGGCAGGTATCAATGGTTGATCGTGAGGCTGAGCCTAGTGGTTTGCAGAAATATGCCATTATTGAACCCAGCGTAGACTTCGATCGATTGGAAGAGGTATTTATAATTTTAAACGGTGCTCCAGTTGTTAGTGAATAGCATGGTAAGATTAGGAGATTTAAGTTGTGCGCCGATATGGAATCATCGCCTTATTATTGTTAGGCAGTTTATTGCTTCAGTCAACGTTGATAGGCGTACTCCCCCTAAAAATTAAACCAGATCTAGTCTTGATCCTGGTGATTTTTTTTGCGTTGTTCAACGGAGTGCGGGGTGGAACAGTCTTTGGGGCGGTAGCCGGATTGTCGCAGGATTTGCTCCGGGGAAGATTAGTTGGCATGAACCTACTAGCTTTAGCCATTACCGGTTACCTTACTGGTTGGTTAGCTAACAAAGTCTTTAAAGAAAATATTATTGTTCCCCTGGTTCTTGTTTTTGTATTTACTATATTGCACGGCTTGTTAATGCTGCTGTTTACTAACCTTGCCGGTATTGGCTTTTCCGGCTTTACTGCCTTGCGCATCGGCCTGATCGAAGCTTTGTATAACACATTCTTAGTTCCTCTGTTTTATGGTAAATTTCTTATTTCTAGTACGCGAGGCAGCCTTAAGCCTGATTAAACGAAACATAAAAAACGTTAAAAACAAAAAATCTAAACGAGAAACGCGCAATAAAAACATGCAACGAAGAGCACAAAACGTAATACGAAAAACGTAAACATGAAACGCAAAACGTAAAACCCTATTCTAGATCTTTACGCCTTACCTATTACACCTTACACCTCACGTTTTACGACTTGCGTCGAACATCCAACGTCCAACGTCCAAACGTCTAACGTCTAGACAGGGTGGTAATATGAAAACCAAGCAAGTGGAAGATCGCCTAAGGATTTACTGGCTAATCGTCGTTGGCATCTTTGTGCTCATTTTGGTGCGGTTGTTTATGTTGCAGGTCGTTGAAGCCAGCGCTTACCGCACCCAATCCGAGGAGAACCGGGTTCGGATAATTCCCATTCAAGCCCCACGTGGCGAAATATTAGACCGTAATGGCGTTGTGTTGGCGAAAAACAAACAAGTCTTTTCAGTTACCTTGGACCAAAGCGGGGGCACTATCCCCGAGGCAGTGATTAATCGGCTAGCGGAAATTCTAGGATCAACCTATCCAGAGATAACGCCGGCTTCAATCCAAGAACAGATTAAGCAGCATCAAGGACGTCGTTACGAACCGATCTTAATTAAGCGGGACATTGATATGACCATGATTACTCGGCTGGAAGAAGCCCGGCGTGATTTACCCGGCGTAAATATCGAGGTTGAACCAATTCGGGACTATCCCTTTTCTACGGAGAATGGCGACCCTATAGCCGGTCATTTGTTGGGATTTGTCCGGGAAATTAATGCGGATGAATTAAATCAACGCAACCAGCAAGCTGAAGAGGGTGGTTATTACAAACCGGGCGACCTGATTGGCAAAGACGGTCTGGAAAAGGTTTACGAAGAATATCTTCGTGGCTTAGACGGTGCCCGTCAGGTTGAGGTTAATACCTATAATCGGCCAATTTCCGAATTGACGACGGTAGCCGCTACTCCCGGCAATAGCCTGATCCTTACTCTAGACGCCAAATTGCAGCAGACCCTGGAAAAAAGTCTGGATGAGACTTTACTGGCGCTGCAGCAGCAGGGGAAGGAGAAGGCTAAGGCTGGGGCTGCGGTTGTGATTGACGTTAAGACTGGGGCTATTTTAGCGATGGCCAGTCGGCCTAACCTGAACCCTAATGATTTTGTTGGTTCGATGTCCCAAGACATGGTTGATTTTTATTACCGTTCGCAACCCGCTGCGGCGATTAACCGGGCAATTGCCGGTGTGTACCCACCCGGGTCAACTTTTAAACCGATTACAGCGCTGGCCGCTTTGGAATCACAGGCCGTAAAACCGCAACAAAGATTGATTAGCTGCGCCGGCTATTATCCGGTAAAACCATTTATTGGCTGTACCGGTGCTCACGGCCCGGTGAATCTTTATACAGGAATGGCAAAATCATGCAATACCTATTTCCAAGAGGCCGGCCGGCTGGCCGGACCGGAACGGATGGTGATGGTTGGCCAGCAATTTGGGTTGGGGCGCCGGACCGGGATTGATCTGCCGGGTGAATCCCAGGGGTTATTGCCTAATCCTCAATGGAAAAGGGACTTAAATGCCGCTATTCTAGAAAAACGGTATCAAAAACGTTTCGAGGAACTGGAACAAAAATACGCCGACCTGCTGGCCCAGGCGCCGGATGAAAAGACGTATAACGACTTGCTGAAAAAGAAGGAACGAGAACGAAAGCAGCTGGAAGCTCTTTACGACATTGACTATCGCTTTGCGACCTCCTGGCAGCCCTATGATACCTTTAATATGTCAATTGGTCAGGGCAATAATAACTATACCCCCCTGCAGCTGGCCAATTATGTGGCTACCCTGGCTAATGGCGGGCAGCATTTCCAGCCCTATCTAGTTGATCACATTGTCTCTCCGCAAGGGAAAACTGTTCGGCAGTTTGGACCGACTCTCTTGAATCAGGTGGCGATTTCCCCGGAGAATCTAGAGGCGGTAAAAACAGCCATGGTCGCGGTTACGCAACCAGGAGGGACTGCTTGGTCGCTTTTCCGTGATTTTCCGGACACGATTCGGGTAGCCGCTAAAACTGGCACTGCTCAAACCGGGCGGCTGGGCGATGATAAAAACAAAGATTTTCACGGTGTATTTGTTGCTTTTGCCCCGGCAGATAATCCTCAGATTGCTTTTGCCGGGATAGTCGAGTACGGCGGACATGGCAGCACTTCATCCGGTTATGTTTGCCGAGCGGTATTTCAAGAATACTTTGGTCTAAACCAGCAGCCAGAAACAGGAGCGCCGGTCAATCGAGAAGTAACTTTGCCAGAGGGAGGCTCATCGGTGGGGATTGATTCTCCCGGAACTGAATCAAATAATCAATCAGTTAATGATGTAAATAACGAATCACCAAACGAGTCGGAAAACGATCAGTCGAACCAGTCAGAAGACGAATCTGAGATAAAGAATGAAGCCGAAAACGAGCCGGAAAAACCATTACCCGGTTCAATTGACGACGAGATCGGTGAATCATCAAGCAACTCAGCGGACCAGGCGGACGCAAAGCCACCTTCCTCGGGATTGGAAACCGGGACGT
>JAAZDI010000218.1 GCA_012512295.1 Syntrophomonadaceae bacterium | reverse complement strand
TCTTATGCTATTTCGGTCTTTTTTGGACAGCAATGTCTTCACCTCAAGATAGGGTTTTAGCCTATCTTGAAGATTCGATAACGCCAAACAAAAAACCTGCTGACTTTTGGACTTTGTCAACAGGCTGCACAAGGCTGAGCCTTGTTTTATCACTTATTAACAGCTTTATCCACATTATCCACAAGCAAGGTCGAGACTTGCCCCCTAAAACTTTATTTTTGAAAATACTCAAGTTATTTATTTCGACAGACCCCAGCAGCAGGATTTTTCATTTATTTCGGGAATAATATTAATAAAGAGAGGGGGTAGTGTTATGCGAATTACGGTCAGGGGTAAAAATATCGAGGTAACGGATGCTATGAGGGACTACGTGACTAAGCGGTTAAGCAAACTGGAAAAGTACATTGAGTTCGACGAGGTGCAGGTTACTCTGCTGGTCGAACGAGGGAATCACGTGGTCGAGGCAACTATTCCTATTAACGGCATGATTCTTCGTGGTGAGGAAGAGACCGGTGACATGTACTCCTCTATTGACCTTGTGGTAGATAAACTGGAGAAACAACTAGAAAAGTACAAGACCAAACTGCTCTCTCGTCGGTTAAAAAACCAGCAGAACGTTGCCAAGGAATTACCAGCAGACTTGATCAGCCGACCTCAGGTGGAAGAGGAAAATTACCGGATTGTCCGCACAAAACGGTTCGCCATCAAGCCTATGCCGGTAGACGAAGCGGTTATGCAGATGAATTTGCTGGGACACAGTTTCTTTGTCTTTACCAATGCCGAAACCGAAGATGTTAACGTGCTTTATCGCCGAAAAGACGGAAACTATGGACTAATCGAACCTATCTAACCGTTCAATATTGCTCTATTGCAACAACCCGTGGTTGGTGCTAGAATTTAAGTGGAAAAGTTTAGGATGGGGAACCGTGACGGTTCCTCGTCTTCTTTGCGTAAAAAGAAAGGTGATTTTACGGGTGGTTATAAAATTACTAAAAAACCTGCTGGATGATAATGCCCGGGAGGTTAAAAAGCTGAGTCGCACGGTTGAGCAAATCAACCGGTTAGAAACAGAGATGGAAAAACTTAGCGATGCTGAGCTGCAGGCGAAAACGGGTGAGTTCAAGGCTCGGTTGGAACGAGGGGAATCCCTCGATGATCTTTTGCCGGAAGCCTTTGCCGTCACCCGGGAGGCTTCTCGCCGCGTCCTGGGAATGCGGCATTTTGATGTCCAGTTAATGGGGGGAATAGTGCTGCACCAGGGGCGAATCGCGGAGATGAAAACTGGGGAGGGGAAAACCTTAGTCGCCACCTTGCCGGTTTATCTCAATGCCCTGACCGGTCAAGGCGTGCACGTAGTTACCGTTAATGATTATTTGGCCCGACGGGACAGCGAATGGATGGGTCGACTTTATCAATTTTTGGGACTGTCAGTCGGTTTGATTGTCCACGGTTTGGATTATCGCCAGCGCCAGGCTGCCTACGCCGCTGATGTGACATATGGAACCAACAATGAGTTTGGTTTTGATTACCTGCGGGACAATATGGCGATTCACCTTGATCAGTTGGTGCAGCGAGAATTAAATTACGCTATCGTAGACGAAGTGGACTCTATCCTGATTGATGAGGCCCGGACCCCTTTGATTATCTCGGGTGAAGCAGATAAACCAACTGACCTTTACTACACGATTGCCCGGATTATTCCGCGGTTGATTAAGGACACTGACTACCATGTGGATGAAAAGGCGCACGTCGTGACCCTGACCGATGAGGGGATGCGCAAGGTAGAGCGAAGTCTGGGCATTAACCAGCTATTTGAGGGGGACCACATGGAAGTGGTGCACCACGTTAATCAGGGATTGCGGGCCCACGCCTTGATGAAACGCGACCGCGACTATGTCGTCAAGGATGGTCAGGTCATTATTGTTGATGAGTTTACCGGTCGGCTGATGTTTGGCCGGCGCTACAGTGAGGGGTTACACCAGGCGATTGAGGCCAAGGAAGGGGTCAAAATCGAGCGGGAATCCCAGACTCTAGCCACTATTACTTTTCAGAACTACTTTAGGATGTACCAAAAATTGGCCGGTATGACTGGTACCGCGGCGACCGAAGAGGAAGAATTCCGCAAGATTTATGGGATTGATGTGGTCGTTATCCCGACCAACATGCCAATGATTCGGGAAGACCTGCCAGATGTGATTTACCGGACCGAGGAAGGTAAGTTCCGGGCTGTCGGTGACCAAATTGATGATTGTTACCGTCGGGGACAGCCGGTGCTGGTGGGGACCATCTCCATTGAGAAATCAGAGCGGCTCAGCCAGATGCTGGGTAAACGCGGGATTCCGCATCAGGTGTTAAATGCTAAACACCACGAGATGGAAGCAAGTATTGTGGCCCAGGCCGGGCGTAAAGGCGCGGTGACTATTGCCACCAATATGGCGGGACGGGGGACTGATATCTTACTTGGCGGAAACCCGGAATTTCTCGCTCAGGCTGAGCTTACGCGCCAAATCAGGACCGGAAGTCTGAAGTCGGACAAAACCGAAGCTGGGGGCTTGACAGTTGATCCTCGGGAGTACCAGGCGATTCTGGAACGGATCAAGAAGGACACAGACGCCGAACACCGGGCTGTCGTCGCGGCCGGGGGGCTGCGCATTATTGGGACCGAACGGCACGAAGCCCGGCGGATAGACAATCAGTTGCGGGGGCGGTCGGGTCGGCAGGGAGATCCTGGAGTTTCTCAGTTTTTTATATCTCTTGAAGATGACCTGATGCGGTTATTTGGTTCTGACGCGATCAGCGGGATAATGGATCGACTGGGCATGGATGACTCAACCCCCATCGAACACAGCTTGATCTCCCGTTCAATTGAAAATGCCCAGCGCAGGGTTGAGAGCCGAAACTTTGACCTGCGGAAAAATGTGCTGCAGTATGATGACGTAATGAACCAGCAGCGGGAAATCATCTATGCTCAGCGCAAACAGGTTCTGTTTGGGGAAAATCTGAAGGAAACCATCCTGGATATGTTAGAGAAAGTGATTGATGCCACGATCAGTACCTATGCCGGTGAGAGTCAATATCCGGAGGAGTGGGATCTGCACAGCCTCCTGGAGTTTGCGGAACAGTGCTTCTTGCCCGGTCACCAGCTTCAACCGGCAGATCTGCAGGAATTGAGCCGAGCTGAGGTGCGGGACCTATTCCTCAACCAAGCCATCAATTATTATGAGCAGCGGGAAGAAGAATTAGGCAGTGAACAGCTGCGCGAAATCGAGCGCGTGGTTTTGTTGCGGGTAGTGGATAACAAATGGATGGATCATCTGGATGCCATGGATCAACTGCGTCAGGGAATTGGCCTGCGGGCCTATGGCCAGCGGGACCCGCTGATTGAGTACAAGTTTGAGGCTTACCAAATGTTTCAGGCGATGATCAGTAGTATCCAGGAGGATACAATCCGCTGGGTTTTCCGGGCTCGGGTAGCGGAACCCCGCCGAGAATCGGTCCGGCGGATGGTGGAAAATCGAGATGCTGAAGAGGTCCGACAACCGGTCCGAGCGGAGAATAAAACAGGGCGAAATGCCCCCTGCCCCTGCGGGAGCGGCAAGAAATATAAAAAGTGCTGTGGGCGATAATTAGGAGAAGATTTATTTAAGCTGACTCACCGCCAATGAAAAAATCGTCTTACCGGTATCTATCATATCGCATTTTGTGCTAAAAAAGCTAAACTAAATAACTTCACTACCCGATATATAAACTATGAGTATTTTTATCTAACATCTAGATAGATAGGAGCCAAACAGATGGATATAACCACTTGGGTAGGGATTTTTTCAGGAATCGCTTTTCTAGTAACCGCATTTGTCATAGACGGGGGCCATATTTTATCACTGCTAAGTCCGACCGCGGCGATGATCGTGTTTGGGGGAACCATTGGGGCCACCATGGCCGGTTATAGCCTATCGGAAATTAAAACTTTTCCGCGCTTGTTGAAGATCGCCTTCACTGAGCAACAGGTTGACATCATGGGGTTAATCCAACAAGTAGCCGGGATTGCCGATAAGGCCAGACGAGAGGGCTTGCTTAGTCTGGAACAAGAACTGCCAGAAGTAGGAGACCGCTTTTTGCGGCAGGGACTGCAACTAATCATTGACGGAACTGATCCGGAACTAACCCGAAACATGTTGGAGACAGAGATGTATGCGGTGTCTGAACGGCACAAAGTGGGGATTGGGATATTCGAATCCGCCGGAGGATATGCCCCGACGATGGGGATCATTGGGACCGTCATGGGTTTGGTGCATGTCTTGGGTAGTATCTCCGACCCGGATTCGCTTGGCCCGGCCATTGCCTTAGCCTTTATCGCTACTTTATATGGTGTTGCCTCAGCCAACTTGATTTGGCTGCCGATAGCCAATAAATTAAAGAATAAGAGTAAAAAAGAAGAGTTAATCAAGGAAATGATTA
>JAAZDI010000217.1 GCA_012512295.1 Syntrophomonadaceae bacterium | reverse complement strand
TCTGCAGATTAACATGGACAACGAGCAGGGAGGAGAGGACGCCGTACTAGAGATTAACGGCCTGCAGACTACCCGCAAAACCAATACCTTTACGACCAATGGCGTGACTTTCACTCTACATGGAGTAACTGCCGAGGGTTTTGACGGGACCGCCACTACGGTAACTGTTGCCCATAATATCGATGGCGTATTCAATTCAATTAAAGCTTTTGTCGATAAATACAACGAAGTAATTGCGGCCATAAATGACAAATTGAATGAACAGCGGTACAGCGACTATTACCCCTTGACGGATGAAGAGATTGAAGAAGGCAAATTGACTGATACCCAGATTGATAAGTGGCAGGAGAAAGCCCGAAGCGGGCTGCTGAAAAATGACTCGCTGCTCAGAGGAACTGTCTATGCAATGCGGAACGTGCTGGCAAGTGTGGTGACTGGTCTAACTGGCAAGGTTACCGTGACGAAGAGTTCCCAGTCAGTTACGACAGTAGCCAACAGTTTAAGTGTGATCGGTATAACCACCGGTGATTATCGGGAAAACGGCAAATTGCACCTGGATGAAAACCAGTTACGAGAAGCCCTGCAGTCCAATCCAGAAGCAGTCATGGAGCTCTTTACTAAATCAAGCGAGGTAACGGCTGAGCAGGGACTAGCCTACCGACTCTACGATACAATTAACCACGAAATATCGAAGATTACCGATAAAGCTGGTAGAGCCGGCAGCCTGGTCGATAATAGTGTAATCGGCAAAACGATTGCCCAGCTCGATAAAGATATGTACAAACTAGAGGACAAGTTGGCCCAATTGGAAGACCGTTATTGGCGGCAGTTTACAGCAATGGAGAAAGCCATCGCCCAGCTGAATCAGCAAAGCATGTGGCTAGTCCAGCAGTTTATGAACGGTTAGGCGGTTGGTTTTGGAGAACAGGATAACCGAAAGGATGTTAAGCGGGATGGGACATGCGGAGGAGGTTGGGCAGGCCCTGAGTACTAACCTTCGCACACAGAATCGAATCTTCCAACAGATAGCTGAACTTTCCCAACAACAATTGGTTTGGCTTCAGAATGCGGAGGAGGAAACTGACGAGGGCCTGCTAGATTTACTGGCACAACGGCAACAACTGATGGATAAGGTTGATCGCTTAACAGCGGTTGCCTGGGACTGGACGAATCAGGTTTTTCGCGAAAAAGAAACCAGGTCGCTTAAACGGAGGACCTTTAGCGATAGCCTGGGTTACTTAATGAGGGAAATTTCCCTGGGGCAGCGGGAAGATATTTCCCAATTGCTCCGCCAAAGAACGGAACTAATCCAAACCATCCAGCAGAACGATGACAAAGCGCGCCTGATGGCGGAGAACCGGTTGGTGGCAATCCGTAAAAATTTACAAGACGTGCGAGAAAAAAGGCGGACTAATAAAGCCTATGCCGGCTATGATCTAGGCGAGGATAGTATTTTCATTGATTACCGGCGTTGAATGTGTTAGGTAGACTTAAGGTGAATAGGAATTAAGATTTGTTCCGAGAGGGGAGCGGGAAGGATGAGGATTCAAGAAGGAGCAGTAACCCAAGGGGGGGCGATTAATAGCGGTTCATCCGTGGCTCGGGATCCGGTTTGGCCTAACGTTGCCAGAGGGGACAGGGCGGCTGTTACTTTACTTCAGGGAAAACAGACGGAAAAGATCGAAAAGACCGAAAAGACAGATACTAACGCTGATGCTGATAAGGATGTTTTGCAAGCGGCTGCTGACCTGCTGAATAGATCGTTGCCCGAGCATCTGCATAGTCTACATTTTGTCCTGCGTGAAGAGACGGAAATGCTTCAGTTAGAAGTATGGGATGTTGTAAATCAGAAGGTGATTAAGAAAATACCCTCAGATGAAGTAGTGAAGCTGGTGGAGAAGATCCGTGATATGGTCGGCCTGTTTCTGGA
>JAAZDI010000216.1 GCA_012512295.1 Syntrophomonadaceae bacterium | reverse complement strand
CTTTGGTCACAAAGAAAACCCTCCTCGTTTCGTGTTCTGAGGAAGATTATCCTATTGACCTAGGGATGATACAAGGTGGGTACAGTTTGACGCTTACATTATCAAAAGTACTTGAAGGTGAAGATATGGAAAAAGACTATATAAAATATGCATTATTGCTGAAAGCTCTTGGCGATGAAACCAGGGTAAAAATTTTTGCTATGTTATCGCAGTGGGAAAGGTGTGCCTGCAAGATTTTAGAGGAGGTTGCCGTTAGTCAGTCAACGCTTTCATATCATATGAAAATTTTATGTGATAGTGGTTTAGTAAATGGCAGGCGTGATGGAATTTGGATGCGCTATACGATTAATGCAGATACTCTTGCTCTATTAAAGGAGTTTTTTAACGCCATAGAATCGTCCAATCTGGAGCTCAATATAGATTGTGACTGCTAAAGGGGAGTAAGTGCAGTGAACTCGTTCAGCTTCGCAAAACATCGAGGCCTCAGATGGAGATTCTACTCCACCTGAAGTTTAAACAAGGTAATTCCCACTTATAGAAGAGGGAGTCTTTTGATTCAGATTAAAATTTACTTAGCTATGAGGATAAAGAAAATGAAAGGAGTCTCAAAAATATGGAAATCAAGATCTTAGGACCGGGCTGCGCTAAATGCCATGCCCTTGAAAAAGCCGTTGGAGAGGTTGTTCGGGAAATGGGTATTGAGGCAAAGGTGGACCACGTTAAGGATATTAAAGAAATTATGAGTTATGGAATCATACTTACTCCTGGCTTGGTGATTAACGGAAAAGTTAAGTCTTCCGGCAAAGTAGTCAATAAGAATGATATAAAAAAATTCATTAATCAGGAGAAATAAGCAATCTTAAAGAGGCGTAAGGGCGAAAGAATGTCCCTTGACCAATAGCAAGAATAAATTGGAGGTGCGCGTTTTGAATAATAAGGAAGAAATTAGAGAAATAATCAGAAATAATTATGCTGAGGTTGCGCTGAAAGGTTCGGAAGGCGGGTGTTGCAGCGGAGGTTGTAGTTGTAGCGGCCTTCAGTTAAATATTAAGGAGACATCCCTTAATATCGGTTATTCTGAAAGCGATCTTAAGGCTGTTCCTATTGAGGCAAATATGGGATTGGGTTGCGGTAATCCAATTGCTATTGCTTCACTTAAAGAGGGTGAAGTGGTACTAGACCTCGGTAGTGGTGGTGGATTTGATTGTTTCTTAGCCAGGATGCAGGTAGGAGAAAGCGGATTCGTGATTGGCGTGGATATGACACCAGAAATGATTAAGTTATCCAGGCAAAATGCTGAGAAAAGTGGCTATAACAATGTTGAATCCCGGCTGGGAGAAATTGAGCACTTACCGGTGGCTGATGGTGTAGTCGATGTCCTAATATCAAACTGTGTAATCAATTTATCGGTTGAAAAGCAGAAGGTATTTAATGAAGCGTATCGAGTGCTTAAACCTGGAGGTCGTATTTGTATCTCTGATATTGTGGCCACGGCAGAATTGCCGGAGCACATTAAGAATGATCTTGCTTGTATGGTTGGCTGTATAGCTGGAGCTGAGTATGTAGAAAACATTAGAATGATGCTCCAGAATGCTGGTTTTAAAAATATTCGCTTACAACCTAAAAGTAACAGCAAAGATATAGTTAAAAGCTGGGCTCCAGGCAAGAACATAGAGGAATTTGTGGCCTCCTATATAATTGAGGCAGAAAAAGGCCAAAATCATAAGATATGAGGAAATAGGGAGAGGAACCGAAGTGAGAGTGTGATTGTTAAGGGAGAGTACACTAAATGTTTAAATGGCTAAATGATCAGTTGCTAAGGATGGAGTGGCTATCCAATTTAGTGAAGTCTTTGGTAGAAGATGTCTTCGGTTTAAATATCCAAGAACAACTGGGTGGGAGTATCCATTTCTTCATTTATGATGTGATTAAGATATTTATCCTGCTTTCCATACTGATTTTCGCCATATCTTATATCCAGAGTTATTTCCCGCCGGAAAGAACGAAGAGGATATTGGGGAGGTTTAATGGAATTTTCGCCAATGTCCTCGGGGCAGCTTTCGGAACCGTAACCCCGTTTTGCTCGTGCTCCTCTATCCCAATTTTCATAGGATTTACAAGTGCCGGATTGCCCATTGGGGTAACCTTTTCTTTTTTGATTTCTTCCCCATTGGTAGATATAGCAGCAGTAATTTTGCTGGCCGGCATATTTAACTGGAAGATTGCTATTGCTTATGTTTTGGTTGGTCTACTACTGGCTGTTATAGGCGGAACCGCTATCAGCAAGTTAAAGCTGGAAAAGTATGTGGAGTCTTTTGTCTTTAGCAACAAGATTATTGAAATGGAACAGGAAGACCTGACAACTAGGGACAGAATAGAATTTGCTAAGAACCAGGTAACGGATATCGTGAAAAGGGTATGGCTGTATATTTTGATCGGTGTCGGAGTTGGAGCTGCTATCCACAACTGGATTCCGGAACCGATTATAGCCGCTATATTAGGACAAGATAAATGGTATTCTGTACTGGTGGCAACGCTGGTAGGAATTCCTATGTATGCCGACATTTTCGGGACACTGCCAGTTGCCGAAGCATTGGTAGGAAAAGGAGTCGGCTTGGGGACCGCCTTGTCATTTATGATGGGGGTAACAACCCTTTCGCTCCCCTCCCTGATTATGCTGAAAAACATTGTGAAAATAGAATTACTAGCAACCTTCGTAGGAGTTGTTACCGTAGGTATACTAATTATTGGTTATACCTTTAATGCGATCGGATATCTCTTCATGTAGGATTACATCATCCGCAGCTTTACTGGGACTTTGAGCGAAGAGATGCTTCAGGTAATATTCCACCTACTTTTTCGATATCTAAAACAAGGGCTATTCCATGATGTGGTTTATTAAATTTTCCAGCTTCTAAAATGACACCAAAAACTCGATCGACAAACTGCTGCGATACAATAGTATAAATAATTTCGCATTGGGGCTCAATTTTTAGGTTTAAAAATAAAGTAGGGTTATCATCACTAATCATCCTACCTAATAAAACAGTACTTTTCTTTACACCTTCTTTTTCAAGAGCATCCAATACCTTTTCAGTTCTATTCTTTGCCACAATCGTAATAATTAACTTAAGGTCTTTGGAAATACTCATAATTTAGCCACTCCTTATAAAATTATAACTAGGTAAAGAAACTTGCTTTATTTTATTAGCAGCTGGATTAGTTCTTTTTTGCTAAACCATCCCTTCCTACTACCCTTCTAGAATGAAAAGTACAAGTGCGGGAACCCTAATTTATCTGAAAACTTGGCAGTCAATATGTCAATTAATCAGTAAAAGAGCAAAGGTTATAATAAAGCAACCCAGCAAAGATTCATCCATAGGTTTCCCCTACCACAAAAAATTTCATAAATTAACATCTACTTTTATTGGTTGGTGATGGTCTTTATCTATTCCGATATATCTCAGCGTTTCGGAGGGGCAGGAATGGCCAAAAATTGATCGTAATATGGAGATTGCAATCCCCTTACGGTAAGCGTGATAACCAAATGTTTTTCTAATAGTGTGGGTACCAATTTCCCCTTGAACACCTACTTCTCTTGCGGCCTTATTAATTATTCGATAGGCTTGCTGGCGGGAAATAGGTTTATCATGGTTTTTAGATTTAAAAAGAAAATCATTATTCTTGAGATTTGTGGCTAATATATAATCGTTTAATGCCTCCCTAACGTTGTTGTTGATATAAAATGTAGTTTCTTTATGACGGCCATTTTTAGCAATAAATAAAAATTCCTTAACTTTTTCCCCATCCCAAACATCATTCACTTTGAGATTGAGCAAGTCACATATTCTTATCCCTGTATTTATTCCCAATACAAATAACAAAAAATCCCTTGGTGCTTTTTGCTTTAAAGATTCTTTTATTTCATTAATTACCCCTACGTCTTTGATAGGGTTAACGTATTCCATCTTTCACCACCACCTAGGTTACTTATCTATATTCTAGAACAAGATATGTAACATTGTCAAAAAACAGCCGGAAGCATTATTGATTATTTTAGTTCATTAGCGGCAGTTGAAAACGTGAAACAACGAAACACAGCCAAACATTTATCTGAAAGCCCAACCCTTGTGGTATAATATTCCTATAGATTTGCTTGAAAAAGGCGAACTTTTGCAGAAACAGGTAGGAGGGTGGGTCTTGGAACCGTTAGGTTTACCCTGGTATATTGTGTTATTAGTTTCCTTTCTTGAAACAATCTTTATTATTAAGCTGGGTTTCCAGTTGTTTAATGTAGATGTGGACTATAAGAAGGTTTTTGTTATGTCCTTCTTAACTGCCGTTTTAACTATTTTCATTAGAAAGCTGCCCTTAGTATTTGGGTTTCACACCCTAATCCTTATCTTTGTTTTGGTTGCCCTAACTAGGGTGATTATGAAAATTCGCTTATGGCATGGCCTCATTTCGGTACTTGTTGGCGTATTAATATTGGGAGTATTAGAAAGCACTTTATTGCCTATCCTTCAAAAAATAACTTCAACGAATACCGAATCATTAATCTTACAACCTTGGCTTAATGTTGGTTTCGCCATCCCTCTGGTATTCGTGATGGGAATACTATATCTCTTGGCTAAGAAATTTAGAGTGGTCATTTTTGATTTGAGTCTTAACGAGGAATGATTGTATTGTTTAAGGATAATAATCTATTAATGATTTCCACAATATTAATTGAGACTCTCTTCATTGTATTAATGAACCAACAGATTTATCTTGCCCATGATATTACTAATTTAAAAGTATTACTGCCATTAGCTAATGTCTTGGTGGTTTTTATGGGTGGACTAGCCCTGTTTTCTATTAAAGGAATAGAAAGAAATGTTAAGAAAAGAGTGGAAGTTAATCTCCTGAAAGCTCATCTCCAACAAGTAGAGGGATTACTTAATAGTCTCCAGAGTCAGAAACACGAACATGCCAGACACATCCAGGTTATCCAAGCAATGCTATATTTAGAAGAAATAGACAAGGCTAAAGAGTATATTGATGGGATTGCCCAAGCTTACCAGCCTAGCGATGGCATAATTCACGTTGGACACCCGGCCTTAACCGCTCTACTCAATAGCAAATGTAAAGTAGCTGAAACTAAGGGGATTGATTTTGCCTTTTCCGTAAAATGCAATCCATTAAATATAAAAATGCATCCTTGGGATTTATGCAGTATCTTGGGAAATTTGTTGGACAATGCTATGGAGGCAGCTGTTCAGAATACTGGAAATCGTCGGGTAGCCTTGGAAATAAAGTATGAAGATAACCAGTATGTTATGTATATCTACAATAATGGACCAGCCATTACTGCAAAAGAAAGAAAGAGGCTGTTTGAGCCCG
The DNA here is from genome assembly GCA_012512295.1 of Syntrophomonadaceae bacterium. GTDB lineage: Bacteria > Bacillota > Ch66 > Ch66 > Ch109 > JAAZDI01. Next base: position 10,051 of record JAAZDI010000216.1, on the reverse strand, counting down.
GCTTTACGACCAAGAATTCCGAGGCGCGTGGATACGGATTATATTTGGTGAAAAAATTAGTCGATCGATATGGTGGAAATATAGAGGTTAAATCAGGGGAACGCACATCTTTTATCGTGCATCTTCCCGATCAGAATCAGGGACGCGGCTTAGAGCGAGTGGTTATTTAGACCACAAATTTGGTCATTTAGGAGTGATATCTGGCTAGTTAATTATTTGCAGCAGGAATTACTTGCCTTTTGTAGAATAGCTCTGAGAAATTATAGTTGAGAATTTAGTGAAAAGATAGATAAACGTCGATTATGGCCTAAAGTGCGAGGTTAAAACCAGGAGAGTATACATGAAACGACTTTCTAAAGAATTGGCAGTCATGTTAGGCCAAAAAATGAACGCCGACCAGGATGATGTAGATATATATGCCTATAGTTTGGAGGTTCTATTGGGAACCGTCCTGGAAATCGCCTTAATCATCTTTTTGTCCTTTCTAACGAACATTCTCACAACTACCGTGATCTGTCTGGCGGTTTTTTCATCAATCCGCTTTTTTGGGGGTGGAGTGCACTGCAGTACTTATTTAAGATGTCTGGTTACCGCTAATATTCTGATGTTAGGCCTCGGGAAATTAGCCACCCTTCCGGTTAGTCAGGGTTTACTAAGCAGCTTAGTATTGGCCGCTTTAATATTTAGTCTATACGCAGTCATTGAATGGGTGCCGGCTGGAACGGAAAAGAAAGTAATAACAGATATACCAACCAGATTAAAACAGAAGAAAAAAGTCGGATTACTTCTTGTTTTTTGGTTAGGCATGGCTGTTTTAGTAATGAAAAATGAGTTAAACTCGGCTGCCTTGGCCATCGCCTTAGGCATTTTAAGCAGTGTATTTTTAATATCGCCGGTAGGCTACAAAGCCGTAAAGGCTCTGGAAAAGTTTATGAACAATTTTGTCAATTGCATACGAAAGGAGGTGAAGAATGATGTTTAAAAAGTTTCAAGGAATGATGCTTTCCAGTGTTGCTGCTGCGTTAACGGTTATTGCTGGTACTGGAGTAGGACCGAATTGTTGGTTTATCATCTACGAACCGGATCTGCCAAAAAATTTGCAACGTAAGGGTAGAGCGTAATAGTGGATATTTTACTGCTTGAAGATGAGGAATACACCAGAAGATTTTTAAAGAAATTAGTAATGGAACATCCTCTGGTGGACACCGTGATCGATACCCCAAGTGGTAAAGAGGCTGTTAGACTTGCGAAAGAAGCTAAACCGGATATAGCCTTGCTTGATATCGAGTTAACACCTGAAGAAAACGTTAACGGCATAGAAGTAGCCAAGCTTATAGGTATTTTTAGTCCAGAAACGCATTTCGTTTTTATCACAGGTTATTCAAAATACGCAATTGAATCATTTGCCGTTCATCCTTATGATTATCTTTTAAAACCAATTAATAAAAGCAAGGTTCTGGAGACGATTGGCAATCTAGCTGGGAAATTTGAAAGCAAAACCGTTAATAAAAGGAATATAAATAGAATACCGGTAAAGGTTAATAATGAAATTTTTTTGATAAACTCCACTGATATATTATTTATCGAGAAGTTAGAAAAAAGGACCCTGATTCACACGGTTAACAGCGTCTATAAAATATCGCAGACCTTGAACGAGTTGGAGACTAAATTAGAAGACAGTTTTCTCAGGGTCCACAAATCTTTCATTGTTAACCTGGATAGAATTAGCAAGATAAAAGAGGTAAGCAGCCGGTCTTATGAAATTAGTTTTGAAAATAGTAAAAAAGTGGCTTTGATGAGTCGATATAAATTCGAAGAATACAAAGACCGATTTACTCCCTCTTAGGAGGGATTTTTTTTTGCCAAAACAGCTAAGCACTAATTACATATGTTTCCATAAATAAGATAATTGGTTGTTTAAACCCCATATTTGGTTATTGGGCAGTTTGCTGCAGGAATACGTAGTTGCATGTAGAATGAAACGATAATCAATGATTGAATAATTGTAGCTCAAGTTAAAATATTGATGAATTTTATCCGAATAGCGCTTTTTGTCGAAAATTACCTTTAACCTGAAGTAGAAAAGGGGGGGTTCTAAATGATGTTATCCTTTGAGGAGATGGTTAGATATGGGCAGGACGAAGATATAATGGTGGAGAATATCCTTGAAGTAACTAACCGAAAAGTAGTTAATATTTTAGAGAATATTACAGATGGTTATTTTGCTTTGGATCGAAGCTGGCGATTTACTTACCTCAATAAAGCTTCTGAGAAAATCTTTTTTAATAGTCGAGAAAATTTATTAGGCAGAATCATCTGGGAGGTTATCCCAGAACATATTAATCAGGCATTTTTTGAATTATACTCAAAAGCGATTACTGAACAAAAACCTGTTTATTTTGAAATGCAAATTTGTCCTGAAGGCGATTGGGTAGAGGTCCACGCTTATCCAACAGAAGATGGCTTATCGGTTTACTTTAGGGATATTACACAACGCAAACAGATTGAAGTTGCCCTGCGTCGTTCAGAAGAACGTTCTGCCAGATTATTGAAAGAAATAACTCGTTTAGAGCGCCTTCAACTTATCGAAAAAATGGCTGGATGTATCAGTCATGAAATAAGAAACCCGCTAACCACTGTGCGGGGGTTTCTCCAACTACTTTCGAAAAATGTTGAATTTGTCCGATACCAGGAATACTTTGATTTAATGATAGAAGAACTTGACCGGGCTAACGCCATTATTACTGAGTATCTTTCTTTATCCAATAATAACTCGGTAGAGTTAAAACTCCTAAACCTTAATCAGATTATCGAGAAACTGTTGCCATTGATTCAGGCGGATGCTTTAATGACTGATAAGTATATTGAGCTAGAACTTCAAGAAGTTCCCGATTTACTGCTTAATAAATCAGAAATTCATCAGTTGTTGCTAAATCTAGTACGTAACGGTTTAGAAGCGATGTTTACCGGTGGTTGTCTGACGATTAAAACGTACACTGAAGGGGAAGATGTTGTTTTGGCGGTTAAAGATCAAGGTCAGGGCATGCCTCCATCGGTTTTGGAGAAGATCGGGACTCTCTTTTTTAGTACTAAAGATAATGGGACTGGATTAGGTTTACCGATCTGTTACAGCATTGCGCGCCGACATAACGCAAGTATAACAATTGAAACTAGTGCGCAGGGAACAATTGTTTTTGTTAAATTTAAACAACAAGCTGTTGACAATTAATTAAGCGATTGGGTTACCATTTGGAGAAGGCCTTCGATAAGTCGGTTGACTTAGAGAAGGCCTTTTTACATTTTTTTAATTTTTTTGGCTTTAATTTGAAAAAATTTGTTGTTTTAAGAAGGAGTTTGTCGTATATTGAAGAATAAATACTTTTCGGGCATGCTGAATTCCTTTCTGGTGCTAGCTCAATACGTAATAGCTTACTATGATTAGGATTTACTCAGATTAAGAAGGAGTGCCCTTTAGATAATATTTTACTAGATAAGGGAGAGAGTATATGGAGAACAAGATCGCTGTAGTCGCCTTTGGTGGAAACGCCCTTCATCCGGAGCATCAAGTAGGAACAATCGAAGAGCAGGAGATCAACGCCTCGGAAGCTAGTGCCGCAATTATTGAAATTGTGCGGAATGGTTACGAATTAGTGGTTGTCCACGGCAATGGTCCCCAGGTGGGAAATATGCTTATTCAAGTAGAACGGGCGGCTGACGAGGTGCCCCCTTTGCCCTTATATACCTGTGTTGCTTGCACTCAAGGGTCAATTGGTTTTATGCTGACTAATGCTTTGCGTAAGGAGTGTGAAAAGCTGGGGCTGAACAAGGAAGTTGCCACAGTGATGACTACGGTGGTAGTGGACGGAAACGACCCGGCGTTTCTAAGACCGACCAAGCCCATTGGGCCTTTTTTTAGCGAGGAATATGCCCGGCGGATGGCTCAAGAAAAAGGCTGGCAAATAGTTGAAGACAGTGGTCGTGGTTACCGGCGAGTAGTCCCTTCCCCGATACCCATCGACATCCTGGAGAAGAAAGTTATTCAACAAATGGTTCAGAATCATAATATTGTCATTGCCTGCGGCGGCGGAGGAATTCCGGTTATACTGAAAAATAATGAGATAAAAGGAGTAGAGGCGGTTATTGATAAGGATTACGCTTCAAGCCTGTTAGCTCAGGAAATTGGGGCAGATCTTTATATAATTCTGACTGGAGTGCCGCAGGTTTCCATCAATTTTGGCAAACCGAACATGCAAAACCTGGATACGATGACGGTTAGTGAGGCTCGAAAGTACATGGCCGAAGGGCAGTTTCCGCCCGGCAGTATGGGACCGAAAATAGCAGCTTCCATAAAATTCATTGAAGCAGGGGGCAAAGAGGTGCTGGTTACTTCGGCCAGTGAATTAGGAAAAGCTTTGCAACGACGAGGTGGAACGTATATTGTCCAGTAACCATCTCTTTTTTTAAGTGTAATACTTTGCTACTAACCGGCCGTGCCGTAAGGACATAACTTGGATTCTTCCCTTCGCTCAGGATAACCCGCTTTTTCGGTTCGTGATTTCCGAGTCGATGCGGTTATTGACCTGACCAGGCAAGACTGTCATACTAGGGTTATAAAGGTTATAAAGTAGATTCAAGTCTACTTGACCTGAATCAAGGCCTCCCACTGTTATCAGTCGGGTCACCTTGTTTAAATTCCAGATGGAGTAGAGTCTTCATCTGAAGCCCCAGTCTTCAGCGAAGCTGAACGAGTTCACTATGGAAGGAGTTAATTATTGATGAGTCAAGAAAAGATTTTGGTCGAAGTCTATGATGGAGCCTCGATTGGTGGTTGCTGTTCCTGTTCGGGGTGCAGTGCTGAGGGTAGTTGCGGACCCGCGGAGTCTGTAGCAGAAACCACTGCGGTACTCGCAAGAGAATTAGCGCAAAGTTTTGGGGCTGGGGTTGAGGTTAAGTTTATTGATACTAAAGATAAAGGGATTCAAGAGTATGCTCAATTGTGGCCTTTATTGCGTAATGGTTATCGGTTTCCCTTTGTCTTCATTAAGGGAGAGCCCCGGATGGCCGGTGGCATTAGCGTGGAGAAGATCAAAGAGTTGATAGAAAAACTTTAGGCCTTAAGGGCATCGTCTAGAGCAAAAGCATTTTATATCTGCTCTAAAGACTCTCACTTGTATAAGTAGGGGTTATCTTTTTGAAACTTCAGGTGGCGTAGAGTCTCCATCTGAAGCTTCGTTGTTCAGCGAAGCAGAACGAGTTCACTGGTTAAAATAAGCTGGAGAATATAGAACCGCTCTTTGTCATTAAATGGGCGGTTTTTCAAGTTAGCGGTTATGTGATAAACAAAGCTTATGATTTTTCGTAATATATACCGTAGAGGATTGATGCTTGCTAAGTCGAATATATTAGTTAGGAGATCTTGCTTCGGGTTAATGATTAGCGCGAATACGCAAATTGCTCTGCGTTTTTGGGCGATAAACCAACGTAAAGAAAGAAGGTGCGTTTCATGCGCGAAGTGGATGCCCGGGGTTTAGCTTGCCCCCAACCGGTAATTCTGACCCGAAAAACCTGGCTGGAATCCTCGGCAGAACCCCTGTTGGTTCGGGTCGATAACCCAATTGCCCGGGATAATGTTTGTAAACTAGCCCAGAGTCTGGGCTTGTTTACGGAAGTTACAGAAAACGGGACTGAATTCCAAATTTTAATTAATAAAGGCGAATCTGCCGGTAATCAGGAAAATCAGCCTTCGAATGCCTTGATTCACGAGCAGCCGTTAACTTCGTTGGCCTCATCTGGCTGCGGTTGTCTGCCAGGCGCGGAGACGGGAATTGTAATCCTGATCAAAGATGATGTTTTGGGGGCAGGCAATCGCGAACTGGGACAGGCCTTAATGAAGAGCTTTTTATACACCCTGCGGGAACTGCCAGAGGGGATAAAGGCATTGATTTTCTTAAACCGCGGTGTTTATTTGACTTGCGAAGGTTCGGATTCGCTGGAGCATCTAGAGTATTTAGCGAACGAGGGGATTGAAATTTACTCCTGCGGGACCTGTCTGAATTTCTTCAATTTGCAGGATCAATTAAAGGTTGGGGTCATTACTAATATGTACAGTATCTTAGAAATCATCAAGGGTGCTAGTAAGGTGATTGCTTTATAGTTTTCAGCCTGTGGAGATTCCTCTGACCGGGGTAAATAATCAATGATACAGGAATTCTTTTGGGATATTTGTCCATCAAGAAAGGAACGGAGAGTATTTTGAAGTCTGAATGGAGAAAAACTTTAATAACCCTCGCAAACAGTTCCTATGCCCGTCGGGTAGGATCAAATAAAGTTATAACTGAGTATCTTAATGCCCGGTCAAAAAAGGAGATTAATAGTGCTTTCGCCGAGTTAGTTCCGGGTAGCCCCTTGCGTTACCTGTTTTATCCGACGAGATCACATAAGATTAGGGCGATTATAAAAGTGTTAAATTCATACCCGAGGTTGATCAAGTAAGGGAGAGAAGGACGGAGCGGATAGCTTTGCCACGGACGATCTGGTTCGAAAAGGTTATGGCTGGCTGTTAAAGTCTACGTGCAATAAGTATGAAGAAGATGTGTATCGGTATGTACTAAGTAAGAAAGAAATAATGCCAAGAACTGCCTAAACATATGCCATAGAGAAAATGCCCATTGAGAAGAAAAAAGAAGCAATGAAAAATAGATAACCCACTGCTACTTCAACGCTGAAGTAGCAAATTTTTTTTATATTCATATTATAAATCAGGTGTTTACAGAAGTTAGCCGAAGCTAACTTTTTTCTATCACTATATCTGTTACTAGCTAAGGAAGGTATGGAAGGTGGGCAGAATTATGGATCATTTTACAAAAACGCAAAAAGCTATACCTTTATCCGATATTCCAGTTGGAGCTACCGGCGTAATTGCCAGCCTTAATCTAAACGGTCTGCTGCGACGGCGGGTGCTAGATTTGGGGATGGTTCCGGGAACTTTTGTTGAATGCCTTCGCCAAAGCCCATCTGGCGACCCGACTGCCTATCGGGTAAGGGGAACCACCATTGCTTTGCGCCGGGAGAGTACCGATCAGATAGCAGTCTATCAACTCAAAATGGGACCAGAAACCAGTCCCCCTGTCCCGGGAAAAGAGGGGTAGCATGGACATAAAATTGTTTACCGGCCACAAGAACCGTCCCCATGTTGTTGCTCTGGCCGGCAACCCTAATGTGGGTAAGAGTACGATTTTTAATGCTTTAACCGGACTGCGCCAACATACGGGCAACTGGCCAGGCAAAACAGTGAATAACGCCCGGGGAACCTTTAGTTATAAGAATAAATCTTTTTTGCTGGTTGACCTGCCGGGGACCTATTCCTTATTAGCTCGTTCGGTGGAAGAGGAAATCGCCCGCGACTTTATCTGTTTTGGGCAGCCGGACCTGACCATTGTCGTTCTGGCCGCCTCTTCCCTGGAACGTAATCTAAATCTCGCTTTGCAAGTTTTGGAAATCACCCCACGGGTAGTAATCTGTGTCAATCTGTTAGATGAAGCGAAAAAAAACAATATTTACGTTGACCTAGAAGGTTTGAGCAAAAGGTTGGGAGTTCCAGCCATTGGGACAGTCGCTCGAACCGGTCAAGGACTGGATGAATTACTTGAGGCTGTGGCGGCCAGAATTGAAGACCCCGGAACTAATCAACCGCGACAAGTTGTTTATTCCCAAGAAGTGGAAGAAATAGTCGCATTCCTCATCCCCCAAGTACAACGGCTAGTCGGTACCGCCATTAACCCTCGCTGGCTGGCCCTTCGTTTGTTGGACAGCGACCGGGCGTTTATTGAAAAAATAGTGCAACACTTTAATCCTCAGTTGTGTATAGGAACGAGTTCAGAAATAAGTTTTGATCAGCACCTGGAGGCAGTGATATGAACGAAGTCGAGCCGCTAAAAACCCTATCCCAGATCTATACCGAAGTAAATCGGATCAGCCATTCAACTAGAATAAACCTAAGCGATCAGATAGTAGCGGATATTTACGCTAATGCGGCACAAATAGCAAATGAGGTAGTCGTAAGGAACCCTTTCTCAGCCAGCTGCGACTGGGATGCCCGGGTGGACAGTATCTTGACCTCGCGCCTTCTCGGTTATCCAGTCATGATCCTGCTGTTGGGCTTGGTTTTTTGGATTACCCTGCAGGGTGCCAATATTCCTTCCGAAATGCTGGCAACCGTTCTGTTTGGCTTGGAAGGTAAAATGAGTGCCTGGCTTCTTCAGGTTGGGGCCCCGGACTGGTTGAACGGAGTGCTGGTACTGGGCATGTATAAGACTCTAGCCTGGGTGGTTGCGGTGATGTTACCACCGATGGCGATCTTTTTTCCTCTGTTTACTCTGCTTGAGGACCTGGGATATTTGCCGCGAGTGGCTTTTAATCTGGATAACTTATTTAAAAAGGCCAGGTCCTGTGGCAAGCAGGCCTTGACCATGTGTATGGGCTTTGGCTGTAACGCAGCCGGGGTAACTTCTTGCCGGATTATTGATTCCCCCAGGGAACGGCTGATTGCTGTCTTAACCAACAACTTTGTTCCTTGTAATGGACGCTTTCCTACCTTGCTGGCCATGGCCACCATTTTTGTGGCCGGAGGATTGGCTTCTTCTGCTCAGATGATCGTGGCGACGGCTGTTATCACTGGTCTGGTTCTGATCGGGATCGGGGTAACTTTTCTAACTTCCTGGTGTTTATCCCGAACTATTCTTCAAGGAGAAGTTTCTGCTTTGATTTTGGAACTGCCCCCTTATCGCCGGCCTCAGATAGGGGCCGTTATCTATCGTTCGATTATTGATCGCACTATTTTCGTGCTCATGCGAGCGGTGGTGGTCGCGGCTCCAGCCGGGGCCTTGATCTGGATTTTGGGCAACGTGCAGATTGGTCAGCTTAGCATCATTGGTCACTTGGCCCACTGGCTAAATCCGTTCGGACAGTTAATTGGACTGGATGGTTTTATTCTCTTAGCCTTTATTTTGGGCTTTCCGGCTAATGAAATCGTGCTGCCTATTTTAATCATGAGTTACCTGGCTGTCGGGCAAATGACTGAATTTCAAAGCCTCGAAGAATTAAGGCGGCTTTTGGTTACTAACGGCTGGACCTGGTTAACCGCGGTCAATATGATGTTGTTTTCCCTGCTGCACTGGCCTTGCGCCACGACCTTGCTGACTGTTTTCAAGGAAACTAAGAGCTTTAAATGGACTTTCATGGCCTTTCTGTTACCTACCACAATCGCTATTACGGTCTGTTTTTCAGTTGCCCAGTTGGTACGGTCCTTGGGATTGGTTTAACTATAGTTTATGTTGCGCCTGGCGGCATGGGCGGTTAATTAGAAAATATCAGGCGAAAAACGACAAGGCCTGAGGTGACTAGAATGAGGATAAATGAAGATGAGTTTTATACGGTTCGTGGTTATGCCCTGCTTAGCCAGGGCAATCCTTTAACTCCCAGCCTGGAAGATTACCTGGAGATGATCTGCCGTTTGACTCAGTCTAAATCATTTGTCAGGTTGAGCGATCTGGCCAGGGCCTTGAATGTTCAGCCTCCATCTGCTAATAAAATGGTTCAAAAACTGGCTGAATTAGGCTATATCGACTATGAGAAATATGGGTTAATCAAACCGACCAAGTCCGGGCAGGAGTTGGGACGTTATTTCATCGAACGGCACGAAATTATTGAGCGGTTTTTCCAGTTGATCGGGGTAACCGAAAACCTATTGGAACAAACAGAGAAAATAGAACATAGCATAAATGAGCAAACCTTAAAAAAAATTAAATGTTTGGTAGAATATTTACAAGTTGCGCAACCAGAACTAATTGAGGAATAGGTGGCCTATCTTTCCGTGTTTTTACTTAAAAAACATCAGCGGGACAGCCCGTATCTCTTTTTTGAAGTAGTAGGGTCCCGGGATAGCAAACCTTTCCCCGTGTCCCATGAAAGAAATGCCAATCATTTAATTATATAGAGAAACTTTGGTCTAAAAAACTGTCATTATTTTCTGTGTATATTGAATGTGTTTATT
>JAAZDI010000215.1 GCA_012512295.1 Syntrophomonadaceae bacterium | reverse complement strand
CACAGCGGCGGTTGGCTCATTAAATACTGACATGAAGCCCACAGATCTGGTCATGGTTGACCAGTTTCTTGATTTTACCAGGGGCAGAGAACAATCGTTTTACGAAGGCGGGGAGGATGGCGTCTTTCATGTTGATGTTACCAACCCATACTGTCGTGAGCTAAGGCAAACTTTATTTCGCAGTGCGAAAGATTTATCATTACGGGTCCATTTTAACGGAACTTATGTCTGTACCGAGGGCCCCCGTTTTGAAACTGCAGCCGAGATTCGGATGTACCGTCAATTGGACGGAGATGTGGTCGGCATGACCAGTGTCCCTGAGGTAGTTTTGGCTCGGGAGTTGGGGATTTGTTACGCGACAATTGCCATGGTTACGAACTATGCCGCTGGCATATCACCTAATCCGCTGACCCACAGTGAGGTTGTGGAAGTAATGGCCAAGAACGTAGCCAACTTGCGTGATTTAATTATGAAAGCTTTAACAAATATGTCGCCGCAGCGCTGCTCAGATTGCGCAGCGGTTATCAAAGAAGCGCCGATACGGGTGGGTCGGAGAGATTAGACCCGTGATGTTATTGCGGTGAAAGAGAGACGGAAGGATAATGGTTAAGGCAATTACCTGGCAAGATGACTTTCTTAGACTAATTGATCAAACGAAATTACCTTTGACGACAGAGTATATAGATTGTCGAGATTACCAATCCGTAGCCCAGGCAATTCGAACGATGCGCGTTAGAGGGGCCCCGGCCATTGGGGCCGCAGCCGCTTTTGGGATAGTCCTCGCGGCGAAAAGATTGCTTGAGACCCAACCTAGCGTTAACCGGCCGGATTATTTAGCTCTGCTTCAGACAGCGGCCAGCGAACTGCAGGCAACCCGTCCGACCGCAATCAATCTTTTTTGGGCAGTCAAACGGATGCTGCAACGATTAAATGAGGTTACCACCGAAACTCCAGCGGAGATTACCCGACTGCTAGAGAAGGAAGCCCAGTCTATCTGGGCGGAAGATATCGCCATGAATCATCGGATTGGCCAGTTTGGCCTGTCGTTAATTCCAGAAGGGGCCAGAATCTTAACTCATTGTAATGCTGGAGCTCTCGCGACAGCTGGTTACGGGACCGCTTTGGGGGTTATTCGGGCGGCTCATGCGGCGGGTCGCCGAATTTCTGTGTGGGTAGATGAAACTAGACCCTTACTGCAAGGAGCGCGCTTAACCGCTTGGGAACTGTTGGAAGACGGCATTCCCGTAACGCTGATTACCGATAGTATGGCCGGTTATCTGATGCAACAGGGAAAAGTAGACTTAGTCATTGTGGGGGCTGATCGCATCGTGGCTAACGGTGATGTTGCCAACAAGATAGGTACTTACACCTTGGCTGTTTTGGCTCAAATGCACGGTCTGCCTTTTTATGTGGCGGCACCATGGTCTACGGTTGATTTATCGTTAAGCTCCGGTACGGAAATTCCGATTGAGGAAAGAAGTCCCGAAGAAGTTCGAATGGTGGCGGGCCAGTGCATTGCCCCCCCGTCCGTACCAGTATACAACCCGGCGTTTGATCTAACCCCCAGTCGGTTAGTCACGGCGATTATTACAGATCGAGGAATTATCAGGCCGCCCTATAATGAGAGTTTGCCGGAATTGGCCCGATTGTAATTAGGTTAAGGGGGACCGCTTAATGAACGAGGGTTGTCAGTCTGACTGCCGAAACAACCCAATTGATAGACTGGCAGACCAGATCTTATGGGCAGCTCGCGAAATGTTTCAGCGAGGTTTAGTGGTCGGTGCCTGGGGAAACATTAGCCTTCGGTTAGCAACCCGCTGCGGTGACGGACGCTTTTTGCAAAATGATCTGGCTGCTGCTTCCTCTCCCGGGGCATTGGCATCAAACAGTCAATCGGATATTGACCACGATGACCTGATTCTGATTACCCCGAGCGGAATGGATTATAATCAGCTGCAGAAAACTGACCTGGTAGCCATTAATTTGGAAGGCCAGATTATCCGGGGACACCGCCGCCCCTCAACTGAGATGGCTCTTCATCTAGCCATCTACCGGCAACGTCCGGAGATCCGGGCCATCGTTCATACACATAGCGTTTTCGCTTCTGCTCTCGCTGTAGCGAGAATTCCTCTCCCCCCAATCTTAGAAGAACTGGCGCAGTTGCTAGGCCAAGAAGTACCGGTAAGTGAATACGCCCTAGCTGGGACCGAAGGCTTGGCGGAGAAGGCGGTAAAAGCTCTCGGGCAGGGACCGGCTGTATTATTGACGAATCATGGTTTAGTTGGGGTAGGCAAGACGGTGAGTGAAGCCCTCATGATCTGTCAGGTGGTGGAAAAAGGAGCTCAGGTCTATATTTTTTCCCGAATTTTAGGTTCACCGCGCGTCCTAAGTTCAGGGGAAGTAAAGCAACTGCGAGAGGAGTATTTATATCGTTACGGTCAGAAGTGATTCGGCGCAGGTTCTTATATACTTATATATTTTAATGATTATCGCTATTTCATGTATTTCAGGT